>NZ_JABWRG010000102.1:0-17386 GCF_014268825.1 Pseudomonas sp. SWRI51
GTTTTCAGGGCTGCTGCGCAGCCCAACGCGGGACAAGCCCGCTCGCCACAACTCTCTATCATTTCCCACAGGATTGGCTCCAACCAGCAATATTGCGGTTGAACATGGCCTCTGTGGGAGCTGGCGCCAGCCTGCGATGAGGCCACCACAAGCTTGCACAGAACCCCGCCCCCCCCGCTCTAGCTCAACCCCGCTGAAGCCGGGGCTTGGGCAGGTCTAATCAAATTTCATCAAAACCACCGGTCATTGCGCTTGCGCCCGCGGCTCAGCGCCGGCAGGATCAAGCCCGCCAACAAGCCGGCCCCGGCAATGCTGCCGCCATAGACCATATAGCGCATCATCACCTGCTTGTTCTCATCCCCCAGCCGCGCCTGGGTGTCGCGCAGGTTCGACTGGACCTGTTCCAGCTGCTCATTCAAGCCCTTGTTACGCGTCTCAAGCTCGTCGATCAGCGCTTTGCGCGAATCCAGCGTCTCTTGCATGCCCTGCACGCGGGTCTTCCAGCCATCGTCGATGGTCTTGAGCTGCGCAGACAGGTCGGCCACCTTCTGGTCCAGCATCGGCAGCCGCTCGTTCTGCCCAGGCACAGCCTGCAAGTCGCTGTTGAGGATCCACACGAGATCACCGCTCTGCCCGCGCACCTGGCTGTAGTTACCCTGGGTCGTCACCAGGCTGACCCTTTGCCCGGATTTCAGTGTGCCGACAATCCGATGGCCATCTGTAGGACCACTTCGTACATAGGTGCTCAAGCTGTCGCTGACCCAGCGCGCGTCGGTGGGGGCGTCCTCGGCATAGGCAGGGGCGGTAACGGCGATCAGGGCGGCAATCAGGGAGCCGCGCAGGGCGGGGAGGGGGGAGAAGGCAGGCTGCTTGTCTGGCATGGTGATCTTCGCTGAAACGGGGCAAGTGAAGGCCCGATGCATGGGCCGGCGAACCGGTCGGGTGGATTGACCGTCAGCCAAAGACCGCATTTTTGTAGGCTGGTTCACTGCTTGGCGTAGGAAATACCCTCAGAGTGTTGCTGGATGTACGCATAAACGAAAACGGGGCAGGCCATTGCTGGCCTGCCCCGTTGTTCGACTATCAGCTGCTTCAGGCGACCTTGACGATCCAGCCGGCAGGCGCTTCGACGTCACCGCTCTGGATGCCGGTCAGCTCGTTGTAGAGCTTCTGGGTCACCGGGCCGACCTTTTCCAGGTCATGGAAAACGTGCAGCTTGCCGTTGTACTCGATGCCGCCAATCGGGGTGATTACCGCAGCAGTGCCGCAGGCGCCAGCCTCGATGAAACGGTCGAGCTTGCTGATTTCCACGTCGCCTTCGATCACGCTCAAGCCCAGGCGCGATTGCGCCAGTTCCATCAGCGACAGGCGAGTGATCCCCGGCAGCACCGATGCCGATTTCGGGGTGACGAACTCGTTGTTGGCGGTGATGCCGAAGAAGTTGGCCGAACCGACTTCTTCGATCTTGCTGTGGGTCAGCGGGTCCAGGTAGATGGCATCGGCGAAGTTGGCTTTTTTAGCCTCCGCGCCTGGCTGCAGGCTGGCTGCATAGTTGCCACCCACTTTGGCTGCGCCGGTACCCTGTGGGGCTGCGCGGTCGAAGCTGGAAATCTGGAAGTTGTGCGGCTTCATGCCACCTTTGAAGTACGAACCCACCGGGATCGCGAACACCGAGAAAATGAATTCCGGGGCCGTGCGCACGCCGATGTTGTCACCGGTGCCGATCACGAACGGGCGCAGGTACAGGGCGCCTTTGCCATGCGGCGGGATGAAGCGTTCGTTGGCCTTGACCACTTGCTTGCAGGCCTCGATGAACACGTCTGTCGGCACATGTGGCATCAGCAGGCGAGCGCAGCTGCGTTGCATGCGCGCGGCGTTCTGGTCAGGGCGGAACAGGTTGATCGAGCCGTCTTTGCAACGATAGGCCTTGAGGCCTTCGAAGCACTGCTGGCCATAGTGCAGGGCAGTGGAGCCTTCACTAATGTGCAGCACATTATCGTCGGTCAGGGTGCCTTTGTCCCACTCGCCATTGCGCCATACGGACAGGTAGCGCTTGTCGGTCTTGATGTAGTCGAAACCCAGCTTGTCCCAATTAATGCTTTCGTTGCTCATGACACCCTCATTGCTCAACGCCCGAACACGGCGGGCTGCTTTTATATGCGCACCCCGACACCTTAATACATCCCGTGCGGATCGGAAACGTCCAGTCACAGAAACTGCCGCAAGCACCGGCTGGTCGGCCCTCTGGCGCGCCGGGCGTGCGCCGCATGGCCTAGCGCAGGCGCCGATTCCAGTCGCCGCCATGGTCGCGCCAGCAGGCCTCTTCGCTGTCGAAGCGCACATGCCAGGCAGCATGGGCCAGGTTGATGCCGGCATCGCGCAGCGCCTGGCCGGTCAACGCCAGCATGCGCTCGCGGGCTTCGCCGGCCAGCGCCTGGGCTTTGGCCGTGTCGTCGCTGAACACCCAGGTGATGCGCAGGCTGGCGGGGAAGTCGTCGAGGTCGACCTGATGGGTGAGCCAGACAAAGCCGACGATCTCGGCCTGGGCGGTGGCACAGGCATCGGTCAGGCAAGCCACCATTTCACGCTCAAGGCGCGCCAACGCCCGCTTGTTGCCGGCCATCAGCGGGCGCCTGCATGTGTAGGTATGGGTGGCTGCATGGGATGCCTCGACGCTGCGTTATATGGGGGCGCCAGTGTAGCGCTGGCGGCCCCGCCTTGGGGCGCAATTCAGCGTCGTGCACCTTTGTAGGAATAATCCTTCAGGAAAATCCGACAACTTGGCCTGCAATCTGCAACGTCCTGTTCATGAATTTTGATCGAACGGTCAGGCAGATGCCTTGGCTCGGTGCCCATCGCACCACGCCATGGTGCACCGGCCAGGGTTTACAGGGGTAAGCGATGTCATTGCCAGAGCAGATCGGGGCACAGGGCCAGCAGGCGGGCTGGAGCGCGCACCTGCACCTGCAGTTTGTGCTGCGCGATGGCGTGACCCGACTTGGTGCGCGGCGCCACTATGGACCCCTTTTGGTGCAGCGACCCTTCTACCCCGAGGGTTCGCCGTGCCATGTGTACATTCTGCACCCACCCGGCGGCATCGTTGCCGGCGACCGACTTGAGCTGGATATCCACCTTGAAGCCGGCAGCCATGCGCTGCTGACCATGCCCGGTGCCAGCAAGTTCTACCGCAGCATTGGCCCCACCGCGCAACTGACCCAGCATTTTCATCTGGCAGCAGGCAGCACCCTTGAATGGTTGCCGCAGGACAGCATTTTCTTCAACGGCGCTCGTGCCAGCCTCGACAGCTGCTTCACCCTGGCTCCCGGCGCCCGTTTGCTGGCCTGGGAAACCCTGTGCCTGGGCCGCCCGGTGATGAACGAGCGTTTCGAGCGGGGCGCGCTGGACAGCCGCCTGCGCATCGAACTGCCCGGCGACCCCGGCCTGCACGAGCGCCTGCGCATCGAAGGCGGGCAGTTGGCCAAAGTTGGCGGCCATCCGTTGCTGGCGACGTTCTGCGCCGCGCCCGCCGACCAACAGGTACTGGAACAGGTGCGCGAGCTGCTGGAGCCGCTGCCGACCCCCGCTGGCGCCACGCTGCTCGGTTCATTGCTGGTCATTCGCCTGCTCGACCACGACAACCAACATCTGCAACACAACCTGCAGCGCCTCTGGCACCTGCTGCGCCCGGCCGTTCTTGGCCTGGCGCCGTGCCCGCCGCGCATCTGGGCCACTTGAGAGAGCCATCATGGAGTTGACCCCGAGAGAGAAAGACAAACTGCTGCTGTTCACCGCCGCACTGTTGGCCGAACGGCGCCTGGCCCGTGGCTTGAAGCTCAACTACCCGGAAGCGGTGGCGTTGATCAGCGCCGCCGTAATGGAAGGTGCCCGTGACGGCCGAACCGTAGCCGAGCTGATGAGCCTGGGCCGCGAAGTACTGGTGCGCGGCCAGGTGATGGACGGCGTACCGGAGATGCTCCACGACGTCCAGGTCGAAGCCACATTCCCCGACGGCACCAAGCTTGTGACCGTGCATGACCCAATTGTCTGAGGTGCTGCCCATGATCCCCGGAGAAATCCAGGTCGCCGCTGGCGACATCGAACTCAACGTCGGCCGCGCCACGGTCAGCGTCAGCGTGGCCAACCATGGCGACCGCCCGGTGCAGGTCGGTTCGCACTATCACTTCTTTGAAGTCAACGACGCGCTGGTCTTCGAGCGCGCCCCAACCTTGGGCTTTCGTCTGGACATCCCAGCCGGTACGGCGGTGCGTTTCGAGCCGGGCCAGGCGCGCACGGTGCAGCTTGTGGCCTACGCCGGCAAGCGGGAAGTGTACGGCTTTCAGGGCAAGGTGATGGGTGCACTGGAGGGCCTGGCATGAGCCGTATTTCACGCCGCGCCTATGCCGATATGTTCGGCCCCACCGTCGGTGACCGTGTGCGCCTGGCCGACACCGCGCTGTGGGTGGAGGTCGAGAAGGACTTCACCACCTACGGCGAAGAGGTCAAGTTCGGCGGCGGCAAGGTGATCCGCGATGGCATGGGCCAGGGCCAGATGCTCGCTGCCCAAGCCATGGACCTGGTGCTGACCAACGCGCTGATTATCGACCACTGGGGCATCGTCAAGGCGGACATCGGCATCAAGCACGGGCGCATCAGCGCTATCGGCAAAGCCGGCAACCCCGATGTGCAACCGGGCGTGACTGTGCCGGTAGGGCCGGGCACCGAGGTGATCGCCGCCGAGGGCAAGATCGTCACCGCCGGCGGCATCGACTCGCACATCCACTTCATTTGCCCGCAACAGGTCGAAGAAGCGCTGACCAGCGGCGTTACCACCTTCATCGGCGGCGGCACCGGGCCTGCCACCGGCACCAATGCCACCACTTGCACGCCCGGCCCGTGGTACCTGGCGCGCATGCTCCAGGCCGCCGACAGCCTGCCGATCAATATCGGCCTGCTGGGCAAGGGCAACGCTTCGCGGCCCGAGGCGCTGCGCGAGCAGATCGCCGCAGGCGCGGTGGGCCTGAAGCTGCACGAAGACTGGGGCTCGACGCCAGCTGCCATCGATTGCTGCCTGGGCGTTGCCGAAGAAATGGACATTCAGGTAGCGATTCATACCGACACGCTGAACGAGTCGGGCTGTATCGAGGACACCCTGGCGGCCATTGGTGACCGCACCATCCACACCTTCCACACCGAAGGCGCAGGCGGAGGGCATGCCCCGGACATCATTCGCGCAGCAGGGCAGGCCAACGTGCTGCCATCATCGACCAATCCAACGCTGCCCTATACGGTCAACACCGTCGATGAGCACCTGGACATGCTTATGGTCTGCCACCATCTGGACCCCAGCATTGCCGAGGATGTGGCCTTCGCCGAGTCGCGCATCCGCCGCGAGACCATCGCCGCCGAAGACATCCTGCACGACATGGGCGCTTTCGCCATGACCTCGTCCGACTCCCAGGCCATGGGCCGGGTTGGCGAGGTGGTGCTGCGCACCTGGCAGGTAGCCCACCAAATGAAGGTGCGCCGCGGCCCGCTGGCGCCAGACACCGGCTATAGCGACAACTTCCGGGTCAAGCGCTACATCGCCAAGTACACCATCAACCCGGCGCTGACCCATGGCATTGCCCATGAAGTCGGTTCGGTGGCGGTCGGCAAGCTGGCGGATCTGGTGCTGTGGGCGCCGGCGTTCTTCGCGGTCAAGCCTGCCTTGGTGATCAAGGGCGGGATGATCGTCACCGCGCCCATGGGCGACATCAACGGCTCTATCCCGACGCCCCAACCCGTGCACTACCGGCCAATGTTCGGCGCCCTGGGGGCCGCGCGCCATGCCACGCGCATGACCTTCCTGCCGCAGGCAGCGCTGGACCGTGGCCTGCCGGCGGAACTCAACCTGCAGAGCCTGATCGGCGTGGCCCATGGCTGTCGCAGCGTGCGCAAGGCGGACATGGTCCACAACACCTTGCAACCGGTGATCGAGGTCGATGCGCAAACCTATCAGGTACGCGCCGACGGTGAGCTGCTGGTCTGCGAGCCGGCCACCGAGCTGCCACTGGCACAGCGGTATTTCCTGTTTTGAACGCCTGCACCACCGCGAGCGTGTGCTGTGGGAGATCACCCGGCCCTCCCGGGCTGCGCTCTCGCGCAGAGAATTGGGCCACGTGGGAGCGGGCTTGCCCCGCGATGGCGGTGGTGAAATTGATGACGCTGTCGCGGGGCAGCCACCAGATTTGTTTGAAAGGAGTGAACCATGGTCGTACTCAACCGCAGGCTCAGCGAGGCCGCAGCCGTGACCGGCAGCGTCACGCTGACGGTCGACAGCCGCATCAAAAGCCGCCTGCGCGTCACCTTGGACGATGGCCGTGAAGCCGGGCTGATGCTTGAGCGCGGCCATCTGCTACGCGGCGGCGAACTGCTGGGCGACGCTGAGGGCCAGCAGGTGATCCGCGTGCTGGCAGCAGCGGAGGCGGTGTCTACGGTGCGCTGCGCCGACCCGCACTTGTTGGCCCGCGCCGCCTATCACCTGGGCAACCGCCACGTGCCGCTGCAGATCGCCCCCGGCCTGTTGCGCTATCAGCACGACCACGTGCTCGACGACATGCTGCGCGGCCTGGGCCTTGACGTCGATGCCGAGCAGGCGCCGTTCGAGCCTGAAGCCGGCGCCTACCAGAGCGCGCCCCACAGCCATGGCCACGAGCATCCGTTCGTGCGCCTGCAAAGCCATTTTTGATCTGCCTGGAGACAACCATGAGAAAAGCCTTTGCCCTGTTGTTATTGCTGGTCGCTGTGCCAGCCTTCGCTCACCCTGGCCACGACAGTAACCCCTTGCAGGATGGCCTGCTGCACCCGTTGACCGGCCTTGATCACTTGCTGATGCTGCTGGGCACGGGTGTGCTGGCGGCCCTGACCGGTCGCACCTTGGCCTTGCCGCTGGCAACCCTGGCGGCGATGTTTGGCGGTGCCGTGTGCGGCCATTTGTTCGGCGATGTCATCGGCATGGAGCAGATGATCATCGGCTCGCTGCTGGTAGCCGGTGCCGCGGTGCTGCTGCCCAGCCGCCAACTGTTGCTGGCGCTGATCATGCCGGTGTTTGCCCTGTTCCACGGCTGGGCCCATGGCGTAGAAGCGACGCCAAGCGCGTTCTGGCAGTTCAGTGCAGGCTTCGTTGTGGTCAGTGGTTTGCTGCTGGCAGCGGGCTTTGCCGTAGGTTGCGGCCTGCGCCGCCACGCTGGGCTTCAAAAAGCCTTCGGTGGCGGCCTGCTGGCAGCGGCCGCGCTGGTAATGGCCGGCTGATGAACAGCGACCTGGCGTTGCTAAGGTTGCTGCAACTGGCCAGCCCCGGCTTGCCAGTGGGCGGCTTCACCTACTCGCAGGGCCTGGAGTGGGCGGTGGAGGCGGGCTGGGTGAGCACGGCCGCCGAATTCGCCGCCTGGCAGCGCGAACAGTTGCACGACACCCTTGGCTGTCTCGACTGGCCGCTGCTGGCCCGCCTGTATCAAGCCAGCCTCGACGAGGATGCCGAGGCGTTTAGCCGTTGGTCGCGGTTCTTGCTGGCCAACCGCGAAACCGCCGAGCTTCGCCTTGAAGAGCAACAGCGCGGCAGCGCCTTTGCGCGCCTGCTCGATGGCTGGCAACTGGGCCAGGCCGCGGCCTGGCGTGCAAGCCTTGAAATGAGCCAACTCGGCGGCATGGCCTGGCTTGGCGCGCAATGGGCCATCCCGCTGCGCAAGCTTGCCCTCGGCCATGGCTTTGCCTGGCTGGAGGGCGCGGTGATGGCCGGGGTCAAGCTGGTGCCGTTTGGCCAGCAAGCGGCGCAGACATTGCTGCGCGACCTCAGCCAGGAGTTGCCCGCGGTGCTCGATAACGCGTTGGCGCTGGATGATGACCAACTGGGTGGCGGCCTGCCACTGCTGGCCATCGCGTCATCGCGCCACGAAACCCAATACACCCGTTTGTTCCGCTCTTGAGGACTGCCTAGATGGAAAACTACCAGCAACCCCTGCGTGTCGGTGTCGGCGGCCCAGTCGGGTCCGGCAAGACTGCGCTGCTCGAATGCCTGTGCAAGGCCATGCGTGACCACTACCAGATCGCGGTAGTGACTAATGACATCTATACCAAGGAAGACCAGCGCATCCTCACCGAGGCCGGCGCCCTTGAGCCCGAGCGCATTGTCGGGGTCGAAACCGGCGGCTGCCCGCATACCGCCATCCGTGAAGATGCCTCGATGAACCTCGCCGCCGTCGAAGCGCTGGCGCGCAAGTTTGGCAACCTGGAGGTGATCTTCGTTGAAAGCGGCGGCGATAACCTCAGCGCGACTTTCAGCCCGGAGTTGGCTGACCTGACCATCTACGTGATCGACGTCGCCGAAGGCGAAAAAATCCCCCGCAAGGGTGGGCCCGGCATTACCAAGTCGGATTTTCTGGTCATCAACAAAACCGACCTGGCACCTTACGTCGGCGCCTCGTTGGCGGTGATGGAGAGCGACACCAACCGCATGCGCCCCCAGCGCCCTTGGACCTTCAGCAACCTGAAGAAGGGCGAGGGCCTGCAGGCGGTCATCGACTTTATTGTCGAGCGCGGCATGCTCGGGGTGCGCGGCGCCTGACGCTGCCGAGCACCCCGTAGGCGGCACCCGGGTTTGCGCACAAGCGCAATCCCAAGGCTACTCAGTAGCGTGATCGGCGCCCTCCGGTGTGTCGATCATCTCAAGCGTTTTCAAGTCGATCAACGCGAAGGGCAGTACGACATACGCGTAATTAAAGAAGTTCGTGTCCTTTTCGATGGCGACAATGATTGCGTAACGCTCGTCAATATCCCCAAGCGTGTAAACCCCGTCTTTCAGTTCGCCAGTGCCTTTAACCAAGTACCAGTCCATTATGTCAGGTTGCAGCGCAATGGGCCCGTTGAACGTTTGAGTCCACGTCGTCAGACTGACGGTTTGGCCCGTGCGTTTCGTCTCGAACCAGGAGGCAGGATTGCTCCACGGAATAAGGATGTCGATGAGGGTAGGCGTACCCGATGCCCCCGTGACTGTGACCTGGTCCCGTTGCACCGCTGCACGCCAGTCGTCTGGACGAGCGGTGGGAACCGGGGGGCTCACGTATATCTGGACATCTTGGTGATCAGGGATGTCCATGTCCTCGCGGTCTTGACCCGTCACGCCGCGTACCGAGCCAAGGCTGGTCGGCGTGACGCCCCATTTAAGTGGCGTGCCGTCACCGCTACCGCCTACCAGCAAATAGCGTATGTGGCTATGTTGGGCGACTTGCAGGGAGGGGTAGACCGAGACGTCGCTTTGAACGAGGTAGATGAGCGCATGAGCCACGAAATTGTCTTTGCGGGCGACTACTTTGACGCGACGGCCTTGAGGGGGCACGGTGCTGGGGCTCGGCGCGCGGTACAGGCCGGTTGAGCTGATGCTTCCCTTTTCTCCGTTCTCGCCCGGCAGCAGCTCGAGAGACCACGTCGCACCGGTTTGCGCGGATTGGAGTGTGAATTGCAATGTGGAGTTTGCACTGATCACTGATTTTACGGGGAGGATGGCGAGAGACAGATTAGCCAGCGATAGATCTCCCAGTAGACTCATATCGCCCGGCGCCTTCGCCACACTGGGCATGGCCACATATTTATTTTTGAACAATAGGTTGTTTAAAAATAGCGCATCAATTTTCGCTGATTCAACAGTCAAGTCATGGCATAAGATGTTGAACATTCTGTAAATGACGTCTTTTGTGAACCAATCGCGGTATACGCTGTGTGCTTTATTGAAACCCCCGTACCAATTATCCTCCATTTCAAAACTCCGTGTAATGCTGATCTCCTGGTAACGTACCCTCCCGATATCCGGGCCGGACTCGGTTGTATTCAGTTCATAGACGGCCTCAAGCTCCCAGCTGCAGTTCAAGTTGGTGACCTCAATGGTGCGTTTGTTGGTCTTGGCCCACTCGACATCCATGAGAAGCCGCAAAACATGTTCGCCGACCCAGCTTATAATCGCCTTGCCATCGCTGAACCGGATTTTCAGTCCGCTAAAGTCCAGTGAATTGCGATCGCGATAAATCTGGTATACCCAAAATATGACGCCAACCAGCCCTCCGACTGTTGAGCCGAAGTGAGCCTCGCGCGGGTTATATTGGGTCCATTTATCAAAAACATCTGTGTGCGCAGAATGGAGGTCAATGCCGTCTAGGAATCCTTTGCTGTTCTTGTGTAAGGTGTATTCGATCCTGTCGTGGTCAAAGGTTCGCCGGGCGGCCATCGTGATCACAAAGAACCAAATGTGGTTGGCCACTAAGATATTCATGCCAAACGGCCTTGCGTAGTCATCAGGCAGTAAGTAAGGTAAGTCGGTGTCCCGTACCGGGAAGCCACCGTTGGGTTCGTTATTCATTGCAACCCCGACGATAACCGCGCCCTCGTCTTTATCGTCTTCCTCTGTCGACCTCACCACTCCAGAGTTGGCCAGGGAATGTGTGCGTATTGCGAAGGAGGTGGGTTTCAGGTCGCCATCCCCCCTGACGATACGGTTGATCACGAAGCGCTTGCTTTCGTCGTCCCAGCTGTCGAAGTGCTTCTTGATTGCAATGCCCAGTACCCGATTGCTGTGTTCGGAGCTGGACAAGCTGAAGTTGTGATTTTCTCCGTCGGACAAGTCCAACGCTACTTGACCTTCGTCGTCGATGATATTGCCTTTATCGGTAGCGAACAGGTCGATGTCCATATGCAACGACGGCGCATTGAGAGCATTGATGGTCGCGATGCTGACAATCGAATGGTCCGTGCCCCCAAGCGGCTTATTGAGGGTGATGTACTCGCCATGAATGATTTTCATGGCCAATCGTGCACGAGAGTGCGAAATATTCGAGTTGATGAACGACAGCACCGGGGCGTCGAACTTGAAGTTGTTCATCACGACCTTGGTGGACCCGCCCGTTTCTTCAGTGCTGCTGAACGGCGGGAAATAATCGGAGCCGTTCAGGTGCTCGATATACTCTTGGGCCAGCAACTGGTTTGTCTTGGCGCGGTCATAAATCAACAAAGCGCCCCAGCCCATCATCCGTGGGCCACCCTTGAGATACTGCAGATACTGTTGCATGCTGGGTCTTGCCATGGCGGTGTTCCTCTATACATTCGGACTTTAAGCACCCGGCATCCAGGTCTTCGACGACCTTGCTGAGTGCAGGTTGGGATAAGGCCCGCTCATGGAGCCAAACAATGCCTGATCAAATCTTCCAGTAGCCCCCCCAACATTGACAACTAGCAGAATTATCAGGTGCGGTGCTGTCGAGTGCTGTGCACACTGCTCTTGCGCTGCTGCCGCCCCGGACCTTTTAGCGCACCAGATATACCCTCGCTGCTTGTTTAGCGCCGCTGGTCCGACCACTGAGCAATAAATCGAATCCGCGGCTCGGGAGGGCCTCCCAACTCATGTACGGCATGCAGCCGTGCACATCCTTAGCCACTCGAGGTTGAAGACCATGGCCAACAAAGAGAACAGCGGCACGGGCAACCAGGGCACTTCGAAAAACCCTGGTAACTTCGCCAACGACCGCGAAAAAGCGTCCGAAGCCGGCCGCAAAGGCGGGCAGAGCTCCGGCGGCAACCAGCGTCCATCCACCGAGTCCGGCCGCAAGGGCGGCCGCTCGTAAGTGAGGCCATGCAGTGCCGGGTTCGCCCGGCATTGCACAGGAGATACTGCTATGCGCATTACCCCCGTACTTTGCCTGTTGGCCAGCATCACCCTGCTTGGTGGCTGTTTCGACCGCGACACCGACCACCCGGCCGAGGACGCTGACCAGAGCAAACCGTCGCTGCAGATGCAAAAGCCCGACACCCCCACCACTCAGCCCACACCGGAAACAAAACCGCAGAATCCATGAGCAAGGGGCCAGGTATGACCGTGATTTCCCATAAGAGCCAAGCCCATGCCGGTAGTAGCCTGCAGTTGCGCTATCAAGCGCTGCTTGAGGGGCGCAGCCTGGATTCTCGCGCTTGGCTGGCTGAACAACTACGCCACGCAGAGCAGTTGAGCGACGATCTGCCTGATGATCCTTCGCAATTGCCGCGTTGGGCTGCCCAGCACGCCGACGCCGTGGCTGACGCTTACGCGGTGTACCTGGAGCAGCGCCGCCAGGGCTCGCCACGCCGCTATTTCGCCACCCGCGCCCAAGCATTGTGGTTCGTGCAGCAAGTGGCACCGACCAAAGCGGTCGATGGCGCCTGGCTGCACGGCACGTTGCGCCACTGGCACGACCCGCGCTACCACGGCCTGATCCGCACCTACCTTGAAGAACTGGGCGACGGCGACCCCCGCTGCAACCATGTACTGATCTACCAGCGCCTGCTTAGCCGCCTGGGGTGCCTGCAACCTGTGCCGCTTTGCGATGAACGCTACCTGCAAGGCGCGGTACAGCTGGCGCTCGGACAGGCGGGTGATGATTTGCTGCCGGAGGTAATCGGCTACAACCTGGGCTACGAGCAGCCGCCGTTGCACCTGTTGATCACCACCTATGAACTCGCCGAGCTTGGTATCGATGCCCATTACTTCCAGTTGCATGTGACCATCGACAACGCCGCCAGCGGCCATGCAAGGCGTTCGCTGGAAGCCTTTGATCAGTTGCGCGATGGTGAGGATTTCTACCGGCGGGTACGTAATGGCTACCGGCTTAACGATCTTGGTATCGACACCCCGTCGCTGATTGCAGACTTTGATCTTGAATCGGAGTTGCTGGCCAGCCTGGAAGCCAAGCGCGTGTTTGGCCGCTTCATGCATGCCGACCGCTGCCGTCTGCAAGGCCGCACCATCAACCAATGGCTGGCAGAACCCGGTGGTATGGGTGAGTTTGTCCAGGCGTTGCAAGCGCAGGGTTGGATACAGCGCAATACCGACCCTCAGCAAAGCCGCTTCTGGGCACTGATCGAAGGCCCGGCTGCAGCGATGTACGGGGTGTTCAGCGCCTACGAGAAACAGCTTTGGCACGATTGGATTGCAGGCGATTGGCAGGGCGCGCGAATCCGCCGTGTGCAGCCAGGGCAATGGGAAAACCAGCTGGCCTTCGAGCCCCAGTCCGATGCACAAGCGCAGCCGCTGCTTGATGTCGGGCGCCTTATATCCGCCATGGCCGGTAACCGACATGCCGAACCCGATGGCCTGCGCGCCACCCGTGCATACGTACGCGCCACAGGCCTTGCCCAAGGAGGGCCTCGCTGATGCAGCTCGAAAACCAACAGGCCCGCGCCGACGAAGCATTGCTGCAGCTTGGCCGCCGCCTGCGCGCCGACGGCTACCGCTTTACTTGCGTCACCCCAGCCACCCATAGCCACGTTAACGCCCGGCCCGAGGCACAGCGCGCGCGCAACCTGCGCGATGTGTTTGGCTGGAGCCGCCCGTTTGCGCCCTCGCTACTGAGCCCCGATGAGCTGCAACAGCTGGAAGCTGCCGAGGTGTTGGTCAGCCAAGGCGAACGCCTGCGCAGCAACGTAAGGTGGTCCAGTCTGGACGACCTGTTGCTGGTGCATTCCGCGTGGCCCACGGACAGCAGCGACGCGGTATTTTTCGGCCCCGACAGCTATCGCTTTGCCCGGGTAATCCAGGACTACCTGCAACACAGCCCCAAGCGGGTTCAGCACGCAGTGGACATCGGTTGCGGCAGTGGAATCGGCGCCCTGATCATCGCCCGCGCCGCACCGCACGCGCAGGTCAGCGCGGTGGACATCAACCCGCAAGCGCTACGCTACACAGCCATCAACGCCGCTTTGGCTGGCGTTACCAACCTGTCGATCGAGCCAAGCGACTTGCTGGACGGCTTGAGCGGCCGCTTTGACCTGATCGTCGCCAACCCGCCCTACATGCTTGATGCCGGTGAGCGTGTATATCGCCATGGCGGCGGCAGCCTGGGTGCCGAGCTGTCGCTGCGTATTGTCGAGCAGGCCCGTGAACGCCTGGCGCCAGGCGGTTCCTTGCTGTTGTACACCGGGGTTGCGATTGTCGAGGGGCGTGATGCCTTGCTCGAAGCGGTCCGTCTGCGCCTGGCGGGGCCTGAACTGAGCTGGAGCTACAAGGAAATTGACCCGGATGTATTCGGCGAACAGTTGCTTGAAGTGGGTTACCAGAACGTCGAGCGTATTGCGGTGGTTGAGCTGAGAGTCACACGCAACGGCTGATGCCTGCGGTTTTGCCATCCAGAGGAATGCGTGGCCTTTAGCGCTGTGGTCGAGTGGGGTTTGCTGGCACCACCTGATATAAGCGGCAGTTGTTCGATTTCAGTTTGAGGGTGATGCTTTTCCAAAATCTTGGGAGCGACTGTCATGGACGAGAGGTTTTTCTACCAACAGGCGCAGTTAAGTGCTGTCATCACTGATCGGCCCCGCAGGCTGGTGCGTCATCAGTTGATAACGCTGGCGCAATGCGATGGGGCGCAGGCGATGTTGTTGGCTTGCGACGAAGCCCAAAGTGCATTGTTCGCGTATTCGGCACTCACCCACGCTGTATTTCGATACGGCCCCTATGGGCAAGAGCGCAAACAACCTGGCTACCTCTCCTGTACGAGGTTTAAAGGCGAGCGGTGGGATGCTCAGCTGAGTGGGTATTGCTTGGGGCAGGGGTATCGTGTCTACAGCCCGCGGCTAATGCGTTTTCTCTCGCGTGACACGCTGAGCCCGTTCATGGAAGGAGGAGTGAATTGCTATGGCTTCTGCGCCGGCGATCCAGTGAACTACAGCGACTCCACGGGCCACGTGGTCAGAGCTTTCCGGCCCACTTACGGGCCGCTCCGTTTAAGCCCCACAGTTGGTCGCGCCTCAGCCATTCCCTCCTTGAAACAACGTGTGGCCAGCAACCGACCAGATGCCATGCTTCCTGCGTTTGACCTGGATAATAATCGCCTCACAGTCGAAACGCTTGACGCTTTAATCGCTGGAAAATTGTTCCCTGGCATCCGTGGGTCGAGGCGGCCACGACCCAATCTCAAAAGCGTGGGCGCAAGCCGTCATTCCGGCGAGTC
Organism: Pseudomonas sp. SWRI51; assembly: GCF_014268825.1. Lineage (NCBI taxonomy): Bacteria > Pseudomonadati > Pseudomonadota > Gammaproteobacteria > Pseudomonadales > Pseudomonadaceae > Pseudomonas > Pseudomonas sp. SWRI51. Next base: position 15,000 of record NZ_JABWRG010000102.1, read on the forward strand.
AGTGCCAAACTCTGCTAATTCAATAGAGGGTCAAGCCCAAGTGGAGGCTTATAAACGCGACGCGTTCTGGAAGACATTCACAGATTATCAGCTTGCCTCTTATGGGAAATTACCTTCTGAAAGACGGGCGTCCGCAGATGTCGTTATTGATATCTACACCAAGTTATCGCAAATAGAGGCGTTGCGCGTGCGTAAGGGTTCATGAACGTCCGCTACCTTTCATCGGCTTGATCACGACCCAACCAAACCATTCCCTCAGCTCCTCATTCGAAACCTGTATGCGCCATCCTAGGCCAGTCAGCCATTTCGACCGAGGAGCATCCCATGCCGAGTAAACCTCAAGACCAATTCACCCTGCAAAACCCGCTGACCCAATATCCGCACCCGCCATTTCCAGCCCAAGGCCAGGCGGCACCGGGTTTGGACGCGCTCATGGAGCCGAAACCCGACCACGGTGAAGACACCTACAAAGGCTTCGGCCGCCTGGCCGGGCGCCGGGCGCTGATTACCGGCGCCGACTCCGGTATCGGCCGCGCTGCGGCCATCGCTTTCGCCCGTGAAGGCGCCGATATCGCCCTCAACTACCTGCCCACCGAAGAAAAAGACGCCCGCGAAGTGGTGGCGTTGATCGAGGCCGAGGGCCGCAAGGCGGTGGCTATCCCCGGTGACCTGAAAGACCCGCGTTTCTGCAGCCAGCTGGTCGATCAGGCCCACGAGCAGCTCGGTGGTCTGGATATCCTGGTCAACGTCGCTGGCAAGCAGGAGGCGCGCAAGGATATCAGCCAGATCACCCACGCGCAGTTCGACGACACCATGAAGACCAACGTGTATGCGCTGTTCTGGCTGTGCCAGGCCGCGGTGCCGTTGATGCCGGCGGGTGCGACCATCATCAATACCGCGTCTATCCAGTCGTATCAGCCCTCGGCGACCTTGCTCGATTACGCCACCACCAAGGCTGCCATCGTCGCTTTCACCAAGGCCTTGGCCAAGCAGGTGATCGAGCGCGGTATCCGGGTCAACGCGGTGGCGCCGGGGCCGATCTGGACTGTATTGCAGCCAAGTGGCGGCCAGCCGCCGGAGAAAATCCCGGAGTTCGGTTCGCAAACGCCGATGAAGCGCCCTGGCCAACCGGCAGAATGCGCACCGTTGTACGTGCTGCTGGCCAGCCAGGAGTCGAGCTACATCACCGGTGAGGTGTTCGGCGTAACCGGCGGCAACCCGTTGCCGTAACGCATCTAGAGCAAACCTTTCGTGCCCGGCGCAGTCGACTGTAACAAGCGAGCTTTCGGCTGCGCAGCGTAACGGATAACCAAACCTTGGAGGAGCCGGCCATGGCCCGGGCTATCTGGAAAGGTGCGATCAGCTTTGGCCTGGTGCACATCCCCGTGTCGCTCAACACTGCGGTGAGTAGCGAGCGCATCGATTTCGACTGGCTCGACAAGCGCAGTATGGAACCGGTGGGCTACAAGCGCATAAACAAAGTCACCGGCAAGGACATCGACAAGGACAACATCGTCAAAGGTGTGGAGTTCGAGAAAGGCCGTTATGTGGTAATCAGCGAGGATGAGATCCGCAAGGCCCGGCCGGAGGCCACGCAAACCATCGATATCTTCTCGTTCGTCAAGGCGAACGAGATACCGCTGCAGCACTTCGATACCCCGTATTACCTAAGCCCCGACAAGCGCGGCGGCAAGGTCTATGCGCTGCTGCGTGAAACCCTGGAGAAAACCGGCAAAGTGGCCCTCGCCACAGTGGTGCTGCACACCCGCCAGCACCTTGCCCTGGTGCGCTCTTTGGATGACGCACTGGTATTGATTACCCTGCGCTGGCCTGACGAGGTGCGCGACGTGGAAAGCCTTGAGCTGGACAAAAGCGTACGCGAAGCCAAGGTCGACAAGCGTGAATTGGACATGGCCAAGCGCTTGGTCGAGGACATGAGCGGGCCGTGGGCGCCGGACGACTACCACGATGCGTTTCGCCAGACAATCATGGACCTGGTGGAAGAAAAAGCCAGCAAAGGCAAGATCGCCACGGTGGAGCAGGGCAAGGCTGCAGAGGGCGGCAAGAGTGCGGATATTCTCGACCTTACCGAACTGCTCAAGCGCAGCCTGGGCGGCGGCAAAACGCCCAAAGACAAAAAAACCGCCAAGCGCCCGCGCAAAGCGTCGTGAGGCCCCGAGTGGCGCAGAAAACGCCCACCCTCATACTCTGTGTGGGGTCACCCAGCCCTTCCTGGCTGAGCTGTCGCGCAGAGAACTGGGCAGCGTGGGAGATTCTATAGTTTTGTACAAGCCTGTTCCCACCAGACATATCTCCTTGTGGCGAGCTCCCTTGTGGCGAGCGGGCTTGTCCCGCGTTGGGCTGCGCAGCAGCCCCTTGGGTTTTCA
>NZ_JABWRG010000103.1:0-17228 GCF_014268825.1 Pseudomonas sp. SWRI51
CGCAGCCCTTTCGCGACACAAGGCCGCTCCTACACAATCAAAAGCGACTTGCCCGAAACCATAGAATCTCCCACAGGAATTGAGCCAGGCACCCATATCGCAGCTGACGCGATCCCTGTGGGGCTGGCGATAGCCCGCGATCAGGCGATGCCGACCTGGTTGCGCCCGTTGTGCTTGGCCAGGTAGAGGCCTTTATCAGCAGCCGAGATGAGCTGACGGCAATGGCTGCCCTGGGCCGGGGTGTGCGTGGCAAGGCCAATGCTCACGGTCAGGTGCGAACCTTCCTGGGGCGCCACATGCGGGATGTTCAGCGCCATGATGCTCTGGCGCAGCTTCTCGGCCACCAGTCGCGCCCCGCCTGGCGAGGTGTTGGGCAGCACCAAGGCGAATTCCTCGCCACCGTAGCGCGCCGGCAGATCGCTTGGGCGCGCGCAGCAACCACGGATGCTCGCGGCCACCTGGCGCAGCGCCTCGTCGCCGGCCAAATGGCCGAAGCTGTCGTTGAACGACTTGAAATAGTCCACATCGATCATCAGCAGCGACAGCTGCTGCTGCTCACGCATGGCCCGGCGCCATTCCAGCTCAAGGTATTCATCGAAATGGCGGCGGTTGGACAGCCCGGTCAGGCCGTCGGAGTTCATCAGCCGCTGCAGCATCAGGTTGGTGTCGAGCAACTGCTGCTGGCTGACCCGTAAGGCGCGGTAGGCCTCGTCGCGCTGCAGCAAGGTGAGGTAGGAGCGCGAGTGGTAGCGAATGCGCGCCACCAGCTCGATGGTGTCCGGCAGCTTGACCAGGTAGTCGTTGGCCCCGGCGGCAAAGGCTGCGCTCTTGACCAGCGGGTCTTCCTTGGTCGACAGCACGATGATCGGGATGTCCTGGGTAGCCGGGTTGTTGCGGTACTCGCGCACCAGCGTCAGGCCATCGAGGCCCGGCATGATCAGGTCTTGCAGGATCACCGTCGGCTTGATGCGCATGGCCTGGGCCACCGCCTGATGCGGGTCTGCACAGAAATGGAAGTCGATGTTGTCTTCGTGGGCCAGCCCACGGCGCACTGCTTCACCGATCATCGCCTGGTCGTCGACCAGCAGGACCATCGCCGAATTGTCGTTGGTGGTCATCAGACCGTCGGTTGGCAGATCATTCATCGCTAGTCACCCGCCCACTGCCGGCCGCGCCGGGTTGAGCATTGCATATGGTCATTTCGAAAAGGTTTCCATCAGTCGCGTGGCGATCCGCTCCAGCGGGCGGATTTCCACGGCTGCGTTGATTGCCGCAGCTGCCTTGGGCATGCCGTACACCGCACTGCTGTGCTGGTCCTGGGCGATGGTCAAAAAGCCCTGCTCGCGCATCAACTTGAGCCCCTGGGCGCCATCACGGCCCATGCCGGTGAGCAGCACACCCACCGCATCGCCGCGCCAGTAGCGCGCCACGCTCTCGAAGAACACGTCGATGGAAGGCCGGTAGATCTCGTTCACCGGCTCCGCCGTGTAGGCAAGCTGGCCGTTCTGCAGCAGGCGGATATGGTGGTTGGTGCCGGCCAGCAGCACCTGCCCCGGCTGCGGCGGCTCGCCTTCGCGGGCCAGACGCACCGGCAGGCCGCTGGCCGAGCACAGCCACTCGGCCATGCCGGCGGCAAATACCTGGTCAACGTGCTGGACCAGCACGATGGCAGCGGGGAACTCGCGCGGCAGCCCTTTGAGCAGCACTTCGAGCGCCGCAGGGCCGCCGGCGGACGAACCAATCGCCACCAGGCCCTGGCGCTGCGAGGCATCGCGCAAGGGCGTGGTAACCGCCCGTGGTGCGCTGGGCCGTTGCTGGCCGATCAGCCAGGCAATGTTGAGGATCTTGCGCAGCAGCGGCGCCGCCGCCTCACGCGGGTCGCCCGCGCCAAGTGCCGGGGTGTCGACCACATCCAGGGCGCCATGGCCCATGGCCTCGAACACCCGGTGCACGTTCTGCTTGCGGTCGACGGTGACGATAACGATGGCGCACGGGGTCTCGGCCATGATCCGCCGGGTGGCCTCGACGCCGTCCATTACCGGCATGATCAAGTCCATCAAAATCAGGTCCGGGGTCAGTTCGGCGCAGTGCTGCACCGCTTCGGCGCCGTTGCTGGCCACCCACACCACCTGGTGCGCAGGCTCGAAGGCCAAAGCGCGGCGCAGCGCCTCGACGGCCATGGGCATGTCATTGACGATGGCGATTTTCATCCCTGAGCACCTCCGATCAATTCCTCGACGGCATCCAGCAACGCATCATCATGGAAGCTGGCCTTGGCCAGATAATAGTCGGCGCCGGCATCCAGTCCACGTCGTCGGTCTTCTTCACGGTCTTTGTACGACACCACCATCACCGGCAACGACTGCAGGCGGTGGTCGCGGCGCACCAGGGTAACCAGTTCGATACCGTCCATGCGCGGCATGTCGATATCGGTAATCAGCAGGTCGAAATCATCGCTGCGCAGGGCGTTCCAGCCGTCCATGCCGTCAACGGCCACCGACACTTCGTAGCCGCGATGGGTCAGCAGCTTGCGCTGCAGCTCGCGCACGGTGAGCGAGTCGTCGACCACCAGCACACGCCGGCGTACCACGCCCCTGGCCGCGCTGGCACCGCGCTCGATACGCTCCAGGCGCCCGGTACTGAGCAGCTTCTCGACCGAGCGCAGCAGGTCCTCGACATCGATGATCAACACCACCGAGCCATCGTCGAGCAAGGCGCCCGAAGAAATGTCCTGAACCTTGCCCAGGCGCGGGTCGAGCGGCATCACCACCAGCACCCGCTCGCCGATCAACCGCTCCACCGCCACGCCATACAACTGGTCGCGCTCGCGAATGACCACCACCCGCAGGTGCTGGCCTTCGCGCTGGGACGCCGGGCGGTTGAGCAACTGGCTGGCGGCGACCAAACCAATGTGGCGGTCTTCGTGCCAGAAATGCTGACGGCCTTCGATCTGCACGATGGCCTCGGCTGGGACATCAAGGGTGCGTTCGATATGCGCCAGCGGGAAGGCATAGGCTTCGCCGCCCTCCTCCACCACCAGGCTGCGCACCACCGAAAGCGTCAGCGGCACTTCCAGATGGAAGCAGCAGCCCTGGCCGGCGACCTGGGTCAGCTCAATGGCGCCGCGCAGCTCGCGCACCATATGCTGCACCGCATCCAGGCCAACACCGCGCCCGGACACTTCGGTGACGGTATCGCGCAGGCTGAACCCCGGCAGGAACAGAAACGTCAGCAGCTCTGCTTCGCTCATCTGCGCCACGGTTTCGGCCGGCGACAGGCCGCGCTCGACGATGCTGCGGCTCAGCCCCGCCAGGTCGATACCGGCGCCGTCGTCGGACAGTTCCAGAATCAGCAGCCCGGCCTGGTGCGAGGCGCGCAGACGCAGCGTACCCTCGGCGGGCTTGCCGGCCAGCAGGCGCCGTTCCGGCAATTCGATGCCATGGTCGACGGCGTTGCGCAGCAGGTGGGTCAGCGGCGCTTCGAGCTTTTCGAGGACATCGCGGTCAACCTGGGTCTTGTCGCCTTCGACTACCAGCCGCACCGGTTTGCCCAGTGAACGGCCCAGGTCGCGGACCATGCGGCTCTGCCCGGTCAAGACATCGGCCAATGGCCGCATGCGGCAGGCGAGCGCTGTGTCATAGAGCAGTTGCGCGCGCTGGCTGGCCTGCCAGCCGAACTCATCCAGGTCGGCGGCCTGTTGCAGCAGAATCTGCTGGGTTTCGGCCAGCAACTGCTGGGTCTGCGCCAGCGCCTGCAGCACTTCAGGGCCTTGGCCGCTGTCTTCGAGCTGGCCTTTGAGGCCGTCCAGTGCGCGCATGCCCTGGCCATGCATGCGCTTGAGGCGCTGCAAGGTGGCCAGATACGGTTTAAGGCGCTGGGTCTCGACCAGCGACTTGCTCGACAGGTCGAGCAGGCTGTTGAGGCGGTCGGCCGTCACCCGCAGCACCCGCTCGCCGCCTTCGGCCGGGCGCTTGCCAGGCTTGCGGGGGGGCGTCGGCTCGGGTTCTGCGAGTGTTTCGCCGAGCACGGCAGGCTCGGCCAAGGGCGGCAGCGGCACCGCCAATGGCGCAGGCACAATGGCGGTGAGCGGTGCTGCCGAGGGGTCCAGCAGCGCTGTCAGTTGTGCGACGAACCCCGGCACCGCAGCTTCCCCGCCTTGATCACCGGGCGTTGCGATGCGCATCAACAGGTCAGTGCCCTGCAGCAACGCATCGATATGCTCGGGGCGCAGCAGCAGGCGCCCTTCCTGTGCCGCGACCAGGCAATCTTCCATGACATGGGCGACGCTGACGCCAGCATCGATGCCGACAATGCGCGCCGCCCCCTTGAGCGAGTGCGCCGCACGCATACAGGCTTCAAGCTGGTCAGGCTGCGCCGGGTTGCGCTCCAGCGCCATCAGGCCAGCACTGAGCACCTGGGTCTGCGCCTCGGCCTCCAGGCTGAACAGTTCGAGCAGCGAAGCATCACGCATTTGCTCGGGGGTCATGAAAGGCTCCGCTTCACAGCTTGCAATAGATGTTGTTCGTCCAGCACCCGCACGCTGCGGTTGCGCCACTGCAGCACGGCAGCGGTGAAATGGGCAGTGTCGCGGCCTTGGTCGAGCTGTGCAGGGTCGAGGCGGTGAATGCCGTCGATTTCATCCACCGGCACCACCACCGGCCCGCCGTCAGCGGCAAGGATCAGCATGCGCGGCATGCTGCGCCCACTGCGCGGTGCGCCCGATTCCACGGCAACACCCAGCAGATCGGCCAGCGACAGGCACGGCACCAGGGCACCCCGCACATTGGCCACGCCCTGCAATACCCGCGAACGCTGATGCGGCAGCGAGTGCACCGCTTGCAGCGGCGAGATCTCGGCAAGGCAGGCGGTGGCTAGCGCCAGCCATTCTTCGCCCAGACGGAACAGCAGCATCGACCGGCCAGTGGCAACCTCTTGCAGCACAGGCGGCGCGTCGAAGCTGTCGTCACCGACCAGCGCGTAGCGGTCGAGCAGGCGCGTGGCGGCGCTGGCGTAAACCTCGCAGTTACGGCAATGGATATGCCGCTCCAGCAATGGGCACTGTTTATCACCGTGCACGCCGATACGGTTCCAGCAGTCATCGATGTCCTGCTGTTCGGCGATCACTTGCATGTCGATGCCTAGGCTCATCGTTCAGACTCCCTGCCGGCCCGCGCCGCACGTTCTTGCAGGCGCCGGGCGCCGGCGTCGTCGCCTTGCGCGGCCAGCAGCACGGCCAGGTGCATCAGCGCCTCGGGGTGCTGCGGTTCTAGATACAGGGCCTTGCGGTAATGGGTGATCGCCTGCGCGGGGTCACCTTCGGTGTCACTGAGCAGGCCCAGCCAGCAGTAAACCTGGGCTTTGGGGGCGAACTCGCGCAGGTAGCGCTCGCAATCGGCGCGGGCCTGGCGGCTGTCGCCGCTGTTGGCGGCCTGGGCAATGCTGGCCAGCAACTGCGCCTCGCCGTCGCGCGCCGGAGTTGGCCGTGGGGCCGGTGCAGGGGGCGCGGTGCGCAACGGCAACACCGGGGTTCTGGCCGGCAGCGGCGCCAGGTGCGGGCGCAAGGGCGCGGGCGCAACGGGCGGCGGCGCGGGGGCTTCTTCGCGGCGCACATAGGCAAACGACTGGGGTATACCCACCGGGCGCATGCCCAGGCGTGCCAGCAGGCTGCCCTCGGCCGGGCCGATGAACAGCACACCATCGGCGTGGGTCAGGCGCTTGAGCACCTCGAACACGCGCTGCTGGGTCGGCACATCGAAATAGATCAGCAGGTTGCGGCAAAACACAAAGTCGTACAGGCCTTCGCGGCTTGAAAGCGCAGGATCGAGCACGTTGCCGGCTTGCAGCGTGACCTGGCGGCGCACCCGGTCATCGAGCCGATGGGCGTCGCCTATATCTGTGAAGTGGCGCTCGCGAAACGCAAGGTCACTGCCACGGAACGAGTTGCGCCCGTACTCGCCCTGCTGCGCCTTGGCCACCGAATTGGGGCTGATGTCCATGCCGTCGATGGCAAAGGCCGGCGGGCACAGGCCGCCGTCGAGCAAGGCCATGGCAATCGAATAGGGTTCCTCGCCGGTAGAACACGGCAGGCTGAGGATGCGCAGTGGGCGAGCACCGCCAAGCTCCGCCGCGCGTTTGTGCGCAAGGCTCACCAGCGCGCTGAAGGATTCGGGGTAACGAAAGAACCAGGTCTCGGGGACGATCACCGCCTCGATCAGCGCCTGCTGCTCGGCGGCCGACTGGCGCAGCCGCAGCCAGTAGTCGTCAAGGTCGGCGGCCTGCACGGCAGCGCAGCGCTGGTGCAGCGCGCGCTCGACCATGGGCGCGCCCACCGACTCGACATCCAGGCCGATGCGCTCCTGCAAAAACCGGAAAAAAAGCTGTTCGCTCATGTCGGCACCTGCCCGTTCTGGCTGGGGTAGAGCAACTGGCGCACGGCGTCGGGCAACAGGTCGTTGACGCAAATACGCTGCAACAGGCCGCGCTCATCCTGGCGCACCGGGCCCAGATACGGCGCCTGGCCATTATCCAGGTGGTACGGCTGGAACTCATCGGGCTGGCAACGCAGGGTGTCGGTGGCCTGTTCCAGAATCAGCCCCAGTTGCTGGCCAGGTTGCAGCGGGTCGCCCTGGTAATTGACCAGCACCAGCCGGGTACTGCTGCGCGCCGGGGCTGGCGCGCCGAAACTAAGCGCCGAAACATCAATGACCGGCACCAGAACGCCGCGATGGGCAAGCACCCCGGCCACCCATGCGGGGGCCTGGGCGATGGGCTTGAGCGGCCGGCGCGGCAATACCTCGAGCACCTCACGCACATCCAGGGCGAAGCGCTGCTGGTTGATGCGAAACTGCAGGTACAGCACGCCTTTGGCAGGGGCCGTGCGGGTTTCGCGCGGGAACAGGTCTTTCATCGTCGTCAGACTTTGAAGCGCGACACACCGCCACGCAGGCCGGCAGCCACCTGGCTCAGTTCATCGATGGCAAAGCTTGCCTGGCGCAACGACTCCACCGTCTGGGTGCTGGCATCGCTAAGCTGCGCCAAGGCCTGGTTGATCTGCTCGGCGCCGGTGGCCTGGGCCTGCATGCCTTCGTTGACCATCAACACCCGCGGCGCCAACGCCTGCACCTGATGGATGATCTGGCTGAGCTGCTCGCCCACCTGCTGCACCTCGAACATGCCGCGGCGCACCTCTTCGGAAAACTTGTCCATGCCCATGACCCCCGCCGACACCGCCGACTGGATCTCGCGCACCATCTGTTCGATGTCGTAGGTCGCCACGGCAGTCTGGTCGGCCAAGCGCCGCACCTCGGTGGCAACCACCGCAAAGCCACGGCCATATTCGCCGGCCTTCTCGGCTTCGATGGCGGCGTTGAGCGACAGCAGGTTGGTCTGGTCGGCCACCTTGACGATGGTCACCACCATCTGGGTGATGTTGCCGGCTTTCTCGTTGAGGATGCCCAGCTTGGCGTTGACCAGCTCGGCGGCGCCCATCACCTGGTGCATGGTCTCTTCCATGCGCGCCAGCCCTTGCTGGCCGGAGCCTGCCAGGCTGGAGGCCTGGTCGGCGGCACTGGTGACCTCGGTCATGGTGCGCACCAAATCGCGGGAAGTGGCGGCAATCTCCCGCGAGGTAGCGCCGATTTCGGTGGTGGTGGCGGCGGTTTCGGTGGCGGTGGCCTGCTGCTGCTTGGAGGTGGCGGCAATTTCGGTCACCGACGTGGTCACCTGCACCGAGGAGCGCTGGGCCTGGGACACCAGCCCCGCCAGCGACTCGGCCATTTCGTTGAAGCCGCTTTCGATGGCGCCGAACTCATCCTTGCGGTCCAGGCTCAGGCGCATGCTCAGGTCGCCCGAACGCAGGCGGTCGAGGGCGTGGACGATAGCCTGCATCGGCGCGCTGATGGTACGCATCAGCAGCAGCCCGCACACACCGGCAGCGACGATGGCCAGCAGCAGCGACACCAGCATGCTGACCTTGGCGGTGGCAACGGCGGCGGCGATGTCGTTGGTTGCGGCATCGGCGGAATCGCGGTTGCGCTCGATCACCGTGTTCAGGTGCTTGCGGCCCTCGGCCCAGGCCGGGGTGAGCACGTCGGCAATCAGGCGCTGGGCCTCGTCGTAGTCACGGTTGCGGTAGGTATCCAGCACCTGGCCGACCAGCTTGATGTATTCCTGCGCCTGCCGGGTGAAGGCATCGAAGGCCGCCTGGTCTTCAGAGGTACGGATGGTGGCCTGGTAGCTGGCCATGTGCTGGGTCAGGCGGTCATCGAAGCTCTTGAACAGTTCGAGGTCGGCCGGGGTCATTTCACGGTGGTTGGACAGCCCCACCAATTGCTGGCTGGTGACGTAGCTGTCGACCCAGGCGCTGCGGATCATCGAGCTGTAGTAAACCCCTGGAAGGCTGTCAGAGCCGACTTTCTGTTCACTGGATTCAATTGCCAGCAACCGCGAATAGGCGGCCACGATCATCAGCAACATGATGGCGATGATCACGGCAAAACTTGCCAGGATCCGTTGGCGCAGTGTCCAGTTCTTCACATTCAGCCCTCAGGAATTCGTCACGAGCGGGAAAAATCGCTGAAGTATAGCCTAGGCGCCCTACGCTTATTTGGCTGAATGCTGCTCTATTCAGGCGCCCATGCCGCAGTGGCTGGCAATTCGCTACTTCATTGACCTTCAGCAAGCCGGACCTGGCTTTCCAGCTCCTGACGCAGCGCTGGGTCCAGACGCAATTGCCGCGCCAGTTCATCGAGGTAGCTGCGTTCCATGAAGTTCTCCTGATCGACCATCATCACGCTGGCCAGGTACATCTCGGCGGCCATCTCCGGGGTTTGCGCTGCGCGCGCCACCTCGGCAGGGTCCAGCGGCTTGTTCAGTTCGGCATGCAGCCAACCTTGCAGCTCGCGGTCGCTGTCCAGGCGGGTGAACTCGCCTTCGATCAACGCCCGCTCGCGGTCATCGATATGGCCGTCCGCCTTGGCCGCCGCCACCAGCGCCCGCAGTACTGCCTGGCAGTGTTGCTCGGCCTGGGCCACCGGCACGCGGTCGAGGGTCTGCGGTTCGTGGTTGCCCGTGCCCTGGCGCGCCTGCCAGTTGCCATAGGCTTTGTAGGCCAGCACGCCAAGCGCAGCCAGGCCGCCATAGGTAAGCGCTTTGCCGCCGTATTTGCGCGCTTTCTTGTTACCCATCAGCAGGCCCATGGCACCGGCTGCCAGCGCGCCGCCCCCTGCCCCCGACAGCAGCCCGCCCAGGCCGCCCCCGGCAGCGGGCTTGCTGCCTTTGTTGAGTTGATTGCCGAGCATTTCCTGGCCGGACTTGAGCAACTGATCGAGCAAACCCCGGGTGTTCATCTGCAAGCCTCCACACACGAAAAATAGGCCACCAGAGTAAGACGCCAAGCGCCCTTCGCCACCTGGGTAAATGCTTCTGGATGTTGCACCGAGCACCGCCAAAAGCCGACTAGACTCGATCTGGCCAACCCGGCTCACGCATGCCGCACCCTTTGCTCGACCACTGCCCCGACCATAATGTCCAACAAGAGGGATCACCATGTCAGTGCACACGACCGTTTTGCTCGGCGCCTTGCTGGCCAGCGCCGGCGCCCAGGCTGCGGGGTTGCCGCAGAAGCTCGGCGCCGGCGAGGGGCAATTGGACATCATCGCCTGGCCCGGCTACATCGAGCGCGGCGACAGCGACAAGGCCTATGACTGGGTCACCGGTTTCGAAAAGCAGACCGGGTGCAAGGTCAACGTCAAGACCGCCGCCACCTCCGATGAAATGGTCAGCCTGATGACCAAGGGCGGCTACGACCTGGTCACAGCGTCCGGTGATGCCTCGTTGCGGCTGATCGCCGGCAAGCGTGTGCAGCCGATCAATACCGCGCTGATCGGCAACTGGAAGAACCTCGACCCGCGCCTGCAAAACGGCGCCTGGTACGTGGTCAAGGACCAGGTCTACGGCACGCCCTACCAGTGGGGCCCGAACGTGCTGCTGTACAACACCGAAGTATTCAAAACCCCGCCTACCAGCTGGAGCGTGGTGTTCGAACCGCAGAACCTGCCAGACGGCAAACCGAACAAGGGCCGCGTGCAGGCCTACGACGGGCCGATCTACATCGCCGATGCTGCGCTCTACCTGAAAACAACCCAGCCTGAACTGGGCATCCAGAGCCCCTACGAACTGACCGAGAAGCAGTACCAGGCGGTGCTTGAGCTGCTGCGCAAACAACAGCCGCTGATCCACCGCTACTGGCATGACGCGACGGTGCAAATGAGCGATGTGAAGAATGAAGGCGTGGCCGCGACCAGTTCGTGGGGCTACATGGTCAACGGCCTGCAGGCCGATAAACAGCCGGTGGCGTCGGTGGTACCAAAGGAAGGCGCCACCGGCTGGGCCGACACCACCATGCTGCACAGTGAGGCCAAGCACCCTAACTGCGCGTACCAGTGGATGGACTGGTCGCTGCAGCCCAAGGTGCAAGGCGATGTGGCGGCCTGGTTCGGCTCGTTGCCGGCGGTGCCGGCGGCTTGCACGGGCAGCGAACTGCTGGGCGCCGAGGGGTGCAAGACCAACGGGTTCGACAACTTCGACAAGATCGCCTTCTGGAAAACCCCGCAGGCCGAGGGCGGCAAGTTCGTACCCTATAGCCGCTGGACCCAAGACTACATCGCCATCATGGGCGGGCGCTGAGGCCCCCATCGCAGGCTATGTAGGAGCGGCCTTGTGCCGCGAAAGGGCTGCGCAGCAGCCCCGAAAATTGTGCATGAGGCCGAGGCAGTGGGGCCGCTACGCAGCCCGTTCGCGACACAAGGCCGCTCCTACACACAATCAAAAGCGAGCTCTCTGCGGGAGCTGGCGATGAAGCTGTTGTCATCCTACCGGAGCCGCACCATGCCACCAGCCGTCCAGTTCACCGAGGTATCGCGCACCTTCGGTGAGGTCAAAGCCGTCGATCAGGTGAGTATCGACATCCTCGACGGCGAGTTCTTCTCGATGCTCGGCCCTTCAGGCTCGGGCAAGACCACCTGCCTGCGCCTGATCGCAGGCTTCGAACAACCTAGCAGCGGCTCGATCCGCATCCACGGCAGCGAAGCCGCTGGCCTGCCGCCGTACTTGCGTGACGTCAACACGGTGTTCCAGGACTACGCGCTGTTCCCGCACATGAACGTGCGCGACAACGTCGCCTACGGCCTGAAGGTCAAGGGCGTGGCCAAGGCCGAGCGCTATGCCCGGGCCGACGAAGCGCTGGCCATGGTTGCCCTGGACGGCTACGCCACGCGCAAACCGGCGCAGCTTTCCGGGGGCCAGCGCCAGCGCGTGGCCCTGGCCCGGGCGCTGGTCAACCGGCCGCGCGTGCTGCTGCTCGACGAACCGCTCGGCGCGCTGGACCTGAAGCTGCGCGAGCAGATGCAGGGCGAGCTGAAAAAGCTCCAGCGCAAGCTCCGCATCACCTTCATCTTCGTCACCCACGACCAGACCGAAGCCCTGTCGATGTCTGACCGGGTGGCGGTGTTCAACCGTGGTCGCATCGAACAGGTCGATACCCCGCGCAACCTGTACATGCAGCCTGCCACCACCTTCGTTGCCGAATTCGTCGGCACCTCCAATGTGCTGCGCGGGGCAATTGCCGAACAGTTGAGCGGCAGTGCCCAGCCGTTCTCGATCCGCCCTGAGCACATCCGCCTCGATGGCCAACCAGGGCCGCATGAGGTGCAGGTCGCCGGGGTGCTCCGCGATGTGCAGTATCAAGGCAGCGCCACGCGCCTGGAAATCGTCCTCGACAGTGGCCAGCTACTGGCCGTCAGCCAGGCCAACGACCAGTGGCTGGCGCAGCCACAGCCTTGGCAACCCGGCCAGCGAGTACTGGCCCACTGGCCTCGGGCGGCGATGACGTCACTCAAGGAAACCCCGGCATGAGCGTGGCAGTGGCAACTACCGGCACCCCGCTGCGGCGCCTGGGCAACCTGCTGTACAGGCGCCCGAACCTGTACCTGCTGATGCTGCTGATACCGCCGCTGCTGTGGTTTGGGGCGATTTACCTGGGCTCGTTGCTGAACCTGTTGTGGCAGGGTTTCTACACGTTCGACGACTTCTCGATGACGGTCACCCCCGAACTGACCCTGGTCAACTTCGCCGCGCTGTTCAACCCCGCCAACTTCGACATCATCCTGCGCACCTTGAGCATGGCGGTGGCAGTGTCGCTGGCCAGCGCCGCGCTGGCTTTCCCGATTGCCTGGTACATGGCGCGCTACACCACAGGCCGCACCAAAGCGTTTTTCTATATCGCGGTGATGATGCCGATGTGGGCCAGCTACATCGTCAAGACCTACGCCTGGACCCTGCTGCTGGCCAAGGGCGGCGTGGCGCAGTGGTTTGTGCAACGGCTGCACCTGGAGGGCCTGCTGCAGTTGCTGCTGGACATACCTGGTGTCGGCGGCAGTACGCTGTCCACCTCGCACCTGGGGCGGTTTCTGGTGTTCGTGTATATCTGGCTGCCGTTCATGATCCTGCCGATCCAGGCCTCGCTGGAACGCTTGCCGCCGTCGCTGCTGCAAGCCTCGGCAGACCTCGGCGCCAAACCCCGGCAAACCTTCATGCAGGTGGTGCTGCCCCTGGCGGTCCCAGGGATCGCGGCCGGCTCGATCTTTACCTTTTCGCTGACCTTGGGCGACTTCATCGTGCCGCAACTGGTCGGCCCGCCGGGCTATTTCATCGGCAGCATGGTGTACGCCCAGCAAGGCGCCATCGGCAACATGCCGATGGCGGCGGCGTTCACCCTGGTGCCGATCGTGCTGATCGCCGTCTACCTGTCCATCGTCAAACGCCTGGGGGCCTTCGATGCACTCTGACCGCGCCTCATGGGGCCTGCGCCTGGCGGCGTGGGGCGGGCTGGTATTCCTGCACTTCCCGATCCTGATCATCCTGCTGTATGCGTTCAATACCGAGGACGCAGCGTTCAGCTTCCCGCCCAAGGGCCTGACCTGGAAGTGGTTCAGCGTCGCCCTCGCCCGCCCCGACGTGCTCCAGGCGATCACGCTGTCGTTGCAGGTGGCCTGCCTGGCCACGTTGATCGCGCTGATACTCGGCACCCTGGCCGCTGCGGCGCTGTACCGGCGCAGCTTTTTTGGCAAGCAAGCCATCTCGCTGATGCTGATCCTGCCCATCGCGCTGCCTGGCATCATCACCGGCATCGCCCTGTTGTCGGCGTTCAAGCGCCTGGGGGTGGAACCTGGGCTGTTCACCATCGTCGTCGGGCATGCGACGTTCTGCGTGGTGATCGTCTACAACAACGTCATCGCCCGCCTGCGGCGCACGTCGCAGAGCCTGATCGAGGCCTCGATGGACCTGGGCGCCGACGGCTGGCAAACCTTCCTCTACATCATCCTGCCCAACCTCGGCTCGGCCCTGCTGGCGGGCGGCATGCTGGCGTTCGCGCTGTCTTTCGACGAAATCATCGTCACCACCTTTACAGCCGGCAACGAACGCACCTTGCCGATCTGGCTGCTCAACCAGCTCAGCCGCCCGCGCGATGTGCCGGTGACCAATGTGGTCGCCATGCTGGTAATGCTGGTCACCATGCTGCCGATTCTCGGCGCCTATTACCTGACCCGTGGCGGTGAAAGCGTTGCGGGCAGCGGCAAATGACCCCAAGGAGCTCCCAATGCAAACCCAAATGTTGATCAACGGCCGCCTGGTGGACGGTGAAGGCGCCGTGTGGACAGTCCTCGACCCGGCCACCGGCCAGGCGCTGGCGCAGATCAAGGAAGCCACCGAGGCCCAGGTCGATATCGCCGTGCGCGCGGCCGACCAGGCGTTCGACGGCTGGTCGCAAACACCGCCGAAAGAGCGCGCAGCCGCGTTGCTGGCGATTGCCGATAGCATCGAAGCCCACGGCGAGGCGCTGGCCAAGCTTGAGTCGGACAACTGCGGCAAGCCCTATAGCGCGGCGCTGAATGACGAAATCCCGGCCATCGCCGATGTATTCCGCTATTTCGCCGGTGCCGCCCGCTGCATGGGCGGCTCGGCGGCCGGCGAGTACCTGCCCGGGCACACCTCGATGGTGCGCCGCGACCCGCTGGGCGTGGTCGCCTCCATCGCCCCGTGGAACTACCCGCTGATGATGCTGGCATGGAAGATCGCCCCGGCCCTGGCCGCTGGCAACACCGTGGTGATCAAGCCGTCCGAGCTGACGCCGCTGACCGCGCTGCACCTCGGTGGGCTGCTGCAGGGCGTGCTGCCGGCCGGGGTACTGAACATCCTCTTCGGCCGTGGCCAGACGGTCGGTAACCCGCTGGTCACTCACCCCAAGGTACGCATGGTGTCGCTGACCGGGTCGATTGCCACGGGCGCGCACATCATTGGCGCCACGGCCGACAGCGTGAAGCGCACCCACATGGAACTGGGCGGAAAAGCGCCGGTGCTGGTGTTCGACGATGCCGATGTGGAGGCTGCGATCGAAGGCATTCGCACCTTTGGCTTTTACAACGCCGGGCAGGATTGCACCGCCGCTTGTCGCTTGTACGTGCAGGACGGCATC
This sequence comes from Pseudomonas sp. SWRI51, assembly GCF_014268825.1. NCBI lineage: Bacteria > Pseudomonadati > Pseudomonadota > Gammaproteobacteria > Pseudomonadales > Pseudomonadaceae > Pseudomonas > Pseudomonas sp. SWRI51. The sequence continues at coordinate 14,534 of NZ_JABWRG010000103.1, forward strand.
TATGAGCAGTTCGTCGAGCGCCTGGGCGAAGCGGTAGCCAGCATCAAGCCCGGCCTGCAGAACGCCCCAGACACCGAACTCGGCCCACTGATCAGCGCCCAGCACCGCGACAAAGTGGCGGGCCTGGTGCAACGCGCCGTTGACCAGCCGCATATCCGCCTGGTGACGGGGGGCAAGGCAATACCGGGCGAGGGGTTCTTCTTCGAGCCGACCGTACTGGCCGATGCCTTGCAGGATGACGAGATCGTGCGCACTGAAGTGTTTGGCCCAGTGGTCTCGGTGACCCGCTTCAGCGATGAAGCCCAGGCGCTGCTATGGGCCAATGACTCGGAATACGGCCTGGCGTCATCGCTGTGGACCCGCGACAGCAACCGCGCCCACCGCCTGGCGGCGCGCTTGCAGTATGGCTGCACCTGGGTGAATACCCACTTCATGCTGGTCAGTGAAATGCCCCATGGCGGGCAGAAGCGCTCAGGGTATGGGAAGGATATGTCGATGTATGGACTGGAGGACTACACCTGCGTGCGGCATGTGATGTTCAAGCATTGAGGGTGAATTGAAGTGGCCGGCTGGGGGTCCTTAGCCGGCGGTTTTGCGCTGAATAATCGGAATTGTCCCGCAGCATTGGCCTGAATCCTCCTACGGAGCATTCATTGAACAGATTGTTCTGGTATCACACACTGATACCATTAATAGATCCACTCTTATTAGGCTTCCCAGTGTTCGCCGAAAGGTTTTCGCCGCCTTTGAGATCGAGCGCCGCCCGCGCGGCGCATCGCGGCACAAGGCCGCTCCTACATCTGTTTCGGGCCAGTTATGTCTGTGAAAGTTTCGGCGCTCGCCTTGATGCACATATTGAAACCGCGGCGTACCAACAGGGCGGACTAGGTAATGGCACTGAAGGTACTGGCCCGAAACAAATGTGGGAGCGGCCTTGTGCCGCGATGCGCCGCGCGGGCGGCGCTCGATCTCAAAGGCGCTGTAAATTTATCGGCGTACCTCGGGGAAGAGATAAACCAACAGGCCGGAATCAATGAACGTCATGAACTACCGCAACTACTGCGCACGTATCGAATACAGCGATGAAGACCAACTGCTCATTGGCCATGTAGCCGGCATTCACGATGTGATCGGCTTTCACGGTGAGTCGATCAGCGAACTGCGCCGGGCCTTTGAAGAAGCCGTGGATGATTACCTGGAAACCTGTGAACGCCTGGGGCGAGCGCCGCAGAAAGCGTACTCTGGCAAGCTGAGCCTGCGCCTGGAACCCAGCCTCCACGCCAGCGTGGCAGCGAAGGCCGAGCTGGCGCAAAAAAGCATCAACCAATGGGTCAGCGACACGCTCTATCACGCCGCCTGCCGCTGAATCAATCGCGCAGGTCCGACTCATGAATCGGGTTGGCACGGTGAGTGGCGCGCTGGTACTGGGCCGGCCATGTAGCCTTGTTACCGCCCAGGTCATCGTCGGCATGCAGCGGCCAGTACGGGTCGCGCAGCAGTTCGCGGGCAAGGAAAATCAGGTCGGCCTGGCCGGTACGCAGAATGTGCTCGGCCTGGGCCGGCTCGGTGATCATGCCGACGGTGCCGGTGGCAATTTCCGACTCTTTACGCACGCGTTCGGCGAAACGGGTCTGGTAACCGGGGCCGGTGGGGATTTCGGCGTTGACCGAGGTACCGCCGGAGGACACATCGATCAGGTCCACACCCAGCACCCGCAGGCGCCGCGCCAGCTCGACGGTTTCGTCAGGGTTCCAGCCGTCCTCTACCCAGTCGGTGGCCGATACCCGCACGAACAGCGGCAGCTCCTTGGGCCAGACGTTGCGCACCGCTTCGGTGACCTGCAAGGTGAGGCGGATGCGGTTTTCGAAGCAACTGCCGTACTCGTCGCGGCGCTGGTTGCTCAGCGGCGAAAGAAACTGGTGCAGCAAGTAGCCGTGCGCGGCGTGGATTTCGACCACTTTGAAGCCTGCCGTCAGCGCCCGCTGGGCCGCGTCGACGAAGGCGTCGATAATGCCCTGAATGTCGCCGGTGGTGAGCTCACGGGGTGCGGTGTGTTCGGGGTCGAAGGCGATCTTCGAAGGCCCTACAGGTTGCCAGCCGCCGTCTTCGACTTTGACGCTGCCGTGCTTGCCCAGCCAGGGTCGATGGGTGCTGGCCTTGCGCCCGGCGTGGGCGAGCTGAATGCCGGGGACCGCACCTTGGGCGGTGATAAAGCGGGTGATGCGTTGCAGCGGGGCGATCTGCGCGTCGTGCCACAGGCCGAGGTCTTCGGCGGTAATGCGCCCGTCCGGTGTGACGGCGACCGCTTCGGTGATCACCAGCCCCGCGCCGCCGACGGCGCGGCTGCCGAGGTGGACCAGATGCCAGTCATTGGCCAAGCCATCAGTGGCTGAATACTGGCACATTGGCGATACGGCGATGCGATTGGGCAGGGTTAGCTGACGCAGGGTGTAGGGCTCAAGCAACAGGCTCATGAGGGCACCTCCCAAGGACTCCAAATGGTTTGCCGGGCCGGGCGTTCGTTGTGGGTGGGGGCCGGTACCGGTTTGATTGAGACTAGACCATGGGGGTGGGGTTCGGTTTTTTCTGGCGGTAGCAGGTACCGGCTTCACACTGTCAGTGTAGGAGCGGCCTTGTGTCGCGAAAGGGCTGCGTAGCAGCCCCAGCGATTTTGCATAAGGCCGAGTACTGGGGC
>NZ_JABWRG010000104.1:0-16933 GCF_014268825.1 Pseudomonas sp. SWRI51
CTTCGCAGCCCATCGCGACACAAGGCCGCTCCTACACAATCAAAAGCGACTTGCCCGAAACCATAGAATCTCCCACAGGGATCTGAGCCAGCCATCAATATCGGCGCTCGGCGCGTTCTCTCTGGGAGCTGGCGGCAGCCTGCGATAAGGCCCTCAACGGGGCTGCAGGATCACAGGCTGGTTTCGGCCTTCAGGGGCAATTCCAGCGTCGCGACAAACCCGCCCTGCGGGTGATTGCCGAAGGTCAGGCTGCCGCCATGGCGTTCTACCGCCTTGCGGGCAATCGCAAGTCCCAGCCCGTGCCCCGGTGCTTCCTGCCCAGGCGCCCGGTAGAACGGTTCGCCCAACTGCGCCAGATGCTCCGCCGCCACCCCTGGCCCGTGATCACGCACGCTCACCACGATGCGTTCCGGCTCGCGGCTGGCGCGGATTTCGATCGGCTGCCCGCTTGGGTTGAAGCGCAGGGCATTACGCACCAGGTTGTCCACCGCGCGCTCGATCAGCGTTGGCCAGCCCTGCAGGGTCAGGCCCGGCTGCGCCTCCAGGCGCACGTCCTGGTCGGCGGCGCTTAGCTGGGCGTCCTTGCGCACGCTGCCCAACAGCGCATTGAGGTCGACCGGCTCCGCATGGGCCTGCTCGGCATCAACCCGGGCCAACTCCAGGATTTCGCTGATCAACGCCTCCAGGCGGTCGCATTCACGGGTCAGGCGGGGCCACAGGGCCTGGCGTTGTTCAGGTTCGGCGCGCTCGGCCAGCGCCAGGGCAATGCGCAGGCGTGCCAGGGGTGAGCGCAGCTCGTGGGAAACATCGCGCAGCAGCTGGCGCTGGCTGCTGATCAGGCTCTGCAGGCGGGCCCCCATCTTGTTGAAGTCGTTGGCCAGCACGCCGAACTCATCACGCCGCACCGCCAGGCGCGCCAGGCTGTTCTGCTGGTAGCTGGCCTGGCCAAGGTCGTGCACCGCACCGCGCAGGCGGCTCAGCGGGCGGGTGATCGAGAGGGTCACCAGCAGGCTGAACAACGTCAGTACCACCAGGGCGATGCCCAGTGCGCTTAGCGGCCAAATCAGGCTTTCACGGTGCCAGGCCTCAAGCTCGGGGTGTGGAATACGGTAGATCAGCAGGTAGGTTTCGCCGCTGCTGGGGCTTGTGTATTCCTCGGTCAGGCGGCGCCACGGCAGGCGCCGCTCATCGTTGTGCTGGCGCGCCTCAAAGGCTGCGGCGCGGCGCGGGAAGGTGCCCGGCACTACGGCCTCGCCGCTGTCGTCCAGCACCTGCACGTCGATCTTGTAGCGCTGCTTGCGCCGCTCCAGAAACCGCTGCGAGGCATCCAGGCCTTCTTGCTCGTAGTGCTGCACCCAGCGGCTGGCGAGGGTGTTCAGGCCTGGGTGGCGGCTGAGGATCCAGGTGTCCTGGTTGAGCATGTGGCCCAGCAGGATCGACAGGCCCGCAACCAGGGCGATGGCAAGCCAGAAGCTGGCCAGGATGCGCCAGAACAGTGAACGCAAGAGCAGCACCTCCAGGAAATGGCAAAAGCCCGGCCCGCAAGGGTGCGGGCCGGGCGTTGGGTTGACAGCTTACTGGGCCTTGGTGGCTTTTTCAGCTTTCCAGGCCTGGAACTCTTTCCATTCAGCCTTGCGTGCAGCACGTTCTTTTTGCAGCTCGTCGAACTTCTTCTGCTGGTCAGGCTTGAGCAGGGCGCGGATCTGGCCGTCGGCCTTGTCGTGGCTGGCCTTGATTTCATCCTGCATGGCTTTCTGGTCGGCTGCTGGCAGCTTGTCGAGGTAGCGCTGGGTGATGTCGCGGCGCTGCTTCATCTGCTCGCCCATCAGCTTGCCGACTTGCTGGCGCTGGTCGCGGGTCAGGTCGAGCTGGGCAAACGCTGCGCCACCGCGGTGATGCGGGCCGTCGTGGCGTGGGCCACCTTCAGGCATGGCCATGGCAACGGTCGGCAGGGCAGCGGCGAACATCAGGGCGATAAGGGTCTTGCGCATGGTGTCTCTCCTGTCATGGGCCGGTTGTTACCGGATGAGCCCAGTTTAGGGAGATCAAGGTCAAGCGCGGTCAGGCGAGGGTAAAGGCTGGGTAAAGACCAGTTGCAAGTTTCTAGCGGCTAGCTGCAAGAAAAGGCAGTTGTGCGCAGGGCCGCTTTCTCTTGCAGCTAGCCGCTAGAAGCGTGCTGCTGCGCTCAAAGGGCGTAGTAGTAGCCACGGCTGCGCAGGGCGATGATGCGCGGGCGGCCGTCGGCGTGGGGGCCGACCTTTTTGCGCAGGTTGCTCACATGCATGTCCAGGCTGCGGTCATACAGTGTCAGCTTGCGGCCCAGGCCGATCTGCGCCAGTTCCTGCTTGTCCAGCGGCTCGCCGGGCTGGCGCAGCAGCGCTTCGAGAATGCGGCTTTCGGAAAGTGTCAGGGTCATCTCGCGCTCATCGATGCTGACCACGCCACGCACCGGGCTGAACACCAGGTCGCCCACCTCGACCTGAGTGGTCGGCGCGCTCGGGTGGCTGCGGCGCAGCACGGCGCGCAGGCGCGCAGTGAGTTCGCGCGGGTCGCAAGGTTTGGCCAGGTAGTCGTCGGCGCCCAGCTCAAGGCCCAGTATGCGGTCCAGCGGTTCGCCGCGGGCCGAGAGCATCAGCACCGGCAGCTCGGCATGCTCGCTGCGCAGTTGCTTGAGCAGCTCAAGGCCACTGCCATCGGGCAACATGACATCCAGTACCACGGCCGCCGGAGCCTGGGCAGCCAAAGCCTGGCGCGCGCTCATGCCATCGTGGCAGGCGCGTACCGCAAAACCTTCCTGGGCCAGCCAGCTGCCGAGCAGCTCGCATAACTCCTGGTCATCATCAATCAGTAACAGCTCGCTCATGTCTCACTCAATTCAACCATTGACGGCGTCTTCTGTGTCCGCCGCTGGCTAAGATACCGCAGACCAGCGACAACAGTGCAACGCCTGAACCGATCAGGAACCATTGTTGTTGGTCGGTGAGCAGCCGCTGGGTGGTGCCGGCACCTGCCTGCAGCTCCTTGATAGCCAGCTTCATGCGCTGGTTTTCCTGGCGCAGGCGGGCCAGTTGGGCGCTTTCGCGCTCGCTGTCCTGGCTCTGCAACTGCTGGGTCAGCGCGCTGCGCTGTTTTTCGCTTTCTTCAAGGCGCTGTTGCAGTTCGGTGATCCGCGCACCGGCTTCCAGTGACAACGGCTGTTGGGCGCTGGCCAGCGGAGAAAGCAGTAACAGGCTAAGCAGGAGGAACATCGGACCTTGACGCATTGGAACTCCTGAATCGAATCGGTTCAGGAGGTTGTCGGCCGTTTGTCAGAATAAATGAATACGGCAACACCCCATTCGCCCCGCAGGCAGGGCGAACGGGCGGCGGGTTACGGCAGAACCTGCTTGAATGGCTTGACCACGACCTTGTCGTACACGCCAGCGGCAATGTAAGGGTCGGCGTCAGCCCAGGCTTGGGCGGCGCCCAGCGAGTCGAATTCGGCGACGATCAGGCTGCCGCTGAAACCGGCTTCGCCTGGGTCGTTGCTGTCGATGGCCGGGTGCGGGCCTGCCAGCACCACACGGCCTTCGGCCTTGAGCTGCTGCAGGCGTTCGATGTGCGCCGGGCGCGCGGCCAGGCGTTTTTCAAGGGAGTTGGCGACGTCGCTGGCGATGATGGCGTAGAGCATGTCAGTCCTTGGTCTTGGAGGTGGACGGGTCGGTGTCGTGCAGGTGGCGCGACAGGTAAACGCCCTGGGCGACGAGGAAAATCACGGTCATGCCCAGGCTGCCGAACACCTTGAAGTCGACCCAGAAGCTCTGGAAGGTGAAGGCGACGAACAGGTTGGCCGCACCGCAGATCAGGAAGAACGCGATCCAGGCCAGGTTCAGGCGAGTCCAGATGGCATCGGGCAAGGTAAGGGCGTGGCCCATGATGCGTTTGATCAGCACCCGGTCGCCGATGAAGTGGCTGCCGGCGAACGCCAGGGCGAACAGCCAGTTGACCACTGGCGCCTTCCACTTGAGGAAGGTTTCGCTGTGAAAGGCCAGGGTCAGGCCGCCGAACACCAGGCAGGCCACCAACGTCAGCAGTTGGCCCTTTTCGAGCTTGCGGTGGCGCAGGAACAGCGCACCGTAGACCACCAGCGAACTTGCGATCAGTACCGCCGTAGCGCTGTAGATGCCGCCGAACTCGAAGCTGTTGCCGGCGAATTCCACCGGGCGCGGGTCCAGCTTGTAGACGATGAAGAACAGCAGCAGCGGGATGAAATCGATGAATTGTTTCACAGTGGCAGCCAGAAGCGGGATGTGACGGCATAATAACAAACATCGATTCCGGCGAAAGCGCTCCACCATGAATGTTGATCTGCACTGTCACAGCACGGCCTCCGACGGCGCCCTGTCGCCTACGGCACTGGTCGCTCGCGCCTTCGAACACGGGGTACAAACGCTCTCGCTCACCGACCACGATACCCTCGAAGGCCTCTGCGAAGCCCGCCAGGCCTGTGCCGAGCGCGGTATGCGCTGGGTCAGCGGGGTAGAGCTGTCCTGCACCTGGGGCGGCGCGACCATTCACATATTGGGTTACGATTTCCCGCTTGATGCCCCGCCGTTGCTTGCGGCTATCGAAAGCCTGCACCGCGGCCGTTGGCTGCGTGCCGAAGAGATCGACCGCAAACTGGCTGCCAAGGGCATGCCGGGGGCGCTGGAAGGTGCGCGCGCGGTGCAGCAAGAGCTGGGCGACAGCGCTAATGCACCCGCGCGGCCGCATTTTGCCGAATTTCTGGTGCGCGCGGGCTTCGTCAAGGACCGTGGCGAGGCGTTTCGCAAGTGGCTGGGCGCCGGCAAGCTGGGCGACGTCAAGCTGCATTGGCCCACCCTGGACGAAACTGTCGCCACCCTGCGCCAGTCCAATGCTTGGGTGAGCCTGGCGCATCCCATGCATTACGAGCTGACCCGCAGCAAACGCAGACGGCTGATCGCCGACTATATTCAAGCAGGAGGGCAGGCGCTCGAAGTGGTCAATGGAATGATGCCCCACGAACAAGTGGGGACCATGTCCATCCTCACCCGCGAGTTTGGCCTGCTGGCAAGTGCTGGCAGCGATTTCCACGGCCCCGGCACCTGGGGCGAGATCGGTGCCTACCGGCCTTTGCCTGAGGACCTGCCGCCTTTGTGGCGGCGATTCCGACATGAACAGCCTATGGCGTTATGAACAGGAAGACTTCGTGAGCCAATTTTTCCAGATTCACCCTGAGAATCCTCAGCCACGCCTGATCAAACAGGCCGTTGAGATTATTCGCAAGGGCGGGGTAGTGGTGTATCCAACCGACTCGGCGTACGCGCTGGGTTGCCAGATGGGCAATAAAAACGCTGTGGAGCGCGTGCGCACCTTGCGCAAACTCGACAAACAGCACAATTTCACCCTGTTGTGCTGCGACCTGTCGCAAATGGGTCTGTTTGCGAAAATCGACACCGCCAATTTTCGCCTGCTCAAAGCGCACATCCCCGGCCCTTATACCTTTGTGCTCAACGCCACCCGCGAGGTGCCGCGCCTGGTGATGCACGAGAAGCGCCGCACCATTGGCATGCGTGTGCCGTCCAACCCGATCGTACTGGCGCTGCTCGCCGAGCTGGGTGAGCCGCTGATGAGTGTCAGCTTGATCCTGCCGGGCGATGAAGAGCCGATGACCGCCCCCTACGAGATCCGTCAGCGCCTGGAGCACCACGTCGACCTGATTGTCGATGGCGGTTTCGGCGACCTCAAGGCCTCGACGGTGATCGACCTCACCGGGGATGAGCCTGAGGTGATCCGTGTTGGCTGTGGCGACCCCACGCCGTTTCTGGTCGACGCGTGAGCGAGCAGCAGGCGCCTGAGGCGCCGGCAGTCGATGCCGATGCGCCATTTCAGCTGCAGCTCGCCCTGGTCTACGGTGAAGCACTCACCGAAATGCCGGTGGACCTGTACATTCCGCCGGATGCTCTGGAAGTTTTTCTCGAAGCCTTCGAAGGCCCGCTGGACCTGCTGCTGTACCTGATTCGCAAACAGAACGTGGATATTCTCGATATCCCGGTAGCAGAAATTACTCGTCAGTACATGAGCTACGTCGAGCTCATGAAAAACGTGCGCCTTGAGCTGGCCGCCGAGTACCTGGTCATGGCCGCGATGCTTGCCGAGATCAAGTCGCGCATGCTGCTGCCACGCTCGGCAGAGGTTGAAGAAGAAGAGGGCGACCCACGCGCCGAACTGATCCGCCGCTTGCAGCAATACGAGCGCTTCAAGGCCGCCGCCGAGGGCATCGACACACTGCCGCGGGTTGGCCGGGATATCCTCGTGCCGCGCCTGGAGGCCCCGCAGGCCAAAGCGCGCAAGCTTCTGCCGGATGTCGCGTTGGAGGAGATCCTGCTGTCGATGGCCGAGGTCATGCGCCGTAATGACCTGTTCGAGAGCCACCAGATCACCCGCGAGGTGCTGTCGACCCGCGAGCGCATGAGCGAGGTGCTTGAACGCCTCAAGGGCGGTGCTTTCGTGCCCTTCGTCGAGTTGTTTACCGTTGAGGAAGGCAAGCTCGGGGTGGTGGTCACTTTCATGGCGATTCTCGAACTGGTGAAGGAATCGCTGATCGAACTGGTGCAGAATGAGCCCTTCGCCCCGATCCACGTCCGTGCCCGGGCAGAATGACCTGACGACGACCGATGAACCTGAACGAACCCCGCGAACTCGCATCCCTGATCGAGGCCTTTCTGCTGGCCTCGGGCAAGCCGCAATCCTTGGAGCGACTGTACGAGCTGTTGGATGAGGCCGAGCGCCCGGCGCCTGCCGTGTTCAAAAAGGCGCTGGAGGTGTTGGGCAAGTCGTGCAACGGCCGCGCCTTCGAGCTCAAGGAGGTGGCCACCGGCTACCGCCTGCAGATCCGCGAAACCTATGCGCCGTGGGTCGGCCGGCTGTGGGAGGAGCGCCCGCAGCGTTATTCGCGTGCGCTGCTCGAAACCTTGGCGCTGATTGCCTATCGCCAGCCGATCACCCGCGGTGAGATCGAAGACGTGCGCGGCGTTGCGGTGAACAGCAACATCACCAAGACGCTGCTTGAGCGTGAGTGGATTCGCATCGTCGGCTACCGCGAAGTGCCGGGCCGCCCGGCCATGTTCGCCACCACCCGGGCATTTCTCGATCACTTCAACCTCAAGAGCCTGGATGAGCTGCCGGCGCTGGCCGAGTTGCGCGAGCTTGAGCCTCTCGCCGAGCCTGACGACCCGGATGAGGCGCCGGTGCCCGCGCACCTGCAGGCCCTGGCCGATGCCAGCCTGGGTGAGCAGGAAGGCGATGAGCCGCCTAAGGACGAAACCAGCTTCCGTTCGTTGCTGGTGGAACTCGATGCCATGGAAGAAGGGCTGAAGACCGACTTCGATGATTTGCGTGAAGAGCAGCCGGCGCCTGAGGTTGATCACAAGCTTTAGAGGTGGGGTGCCTGGACTGGCCTCATCGCAGGCTATCGCCAGCTCCCACAGTAATCGAGCCAGACACCGATGTACGCGGTTACTGTGGGAGCCGGCGATAGCCTGCGATGAGGCCGCAACAGGCATGCACCCAAGTACTGGCACACACCATTGAGCAGAAAATCACGGCCAATCGGTGAAAACCTTCTACCCTCCAGTGCGTTCGCGCCCTGAACAACGTATGATGCGCGCCCGCTTTCACTACTACACCGGGAGGTGCCCAGATGAGTGACAAAGACCTGCAGGACCAACAACCTACCCCTCCATCCGGCGAAAAGCTGCAAAAGGTGCTCGCACGCATCGGCGTCGGCTCGCGTCGTGATGTCGAGGCATGGATCAGCCAAGGCCGTATCAAGGTCAATGGCGTCGCCGCGACCCTCGGCGTGCGCGTCGACCTGCACGACGCCATCACCGTTGATGGCAAGCTGATCAAGCGTGTCGAGGCCGCCGAGGCGACCCGCCGCGTCATCATGTACAACAAGCCCGATGGCGAAATCTGCACCCGTGACGACCCGGAAGGCCGCCCGACCGTGTTCGACCGCCTGCCGCGCCCGAAAGAAGGCCGCTGGATCAACATCGGCCGCCTCGACATCAACACCACCGGGCTGCTGCTGTTCACCACCGACGGTGAGCTGGCCAACCGCCTGATGCACCCCTCCTACGAGATGGACCGCGAATACGCGGTGCGTGTGCGTGGTGAAGTCGACGACGAGATGCTCGACCGCCTCAAGGCTGGCGTTGTGCTCGAAGACGGCCCGGCCAAGTTCACCGACATCCAGAAAGCACCTGGTGGCGAAGGTTTCAACCACTGGTACCACTGCGTGGTGATGGAAGGCCGCAACCGTGAAGTACGCCGCCTGTGGGAATCCCAGGGCGTGGTGGTCAGCCGCCTGAAGCGTGTGCGTTTCGGCCCGGTGTTCCTCAACTCCGACCTGCCGATGGGCCGCTGGCGCGAAATGAGCCAAGGCGAAATCGACATCCTTGCCGCTGAAGTTGGCCTGCAGCCGGTGGCGCTGCCGACCTTGAACCTCAAGGCCAAGGACAAGCTCGAGCGCCTGCAGCGCAAGTCGTCCCGCCCACTGGGCCGTGGCGAGCGCGTGCGCACCCTGCGCCCGACCCAGGGCGATGCGCCTGCCGAGCGCGCCCCGCGTGCGCCGCGTGAAGACGCAGCAGCGCGCAAGGGCAACCGTGGCAGCGCTGTGGCCGAGCGCCCAAGCGACATGCGCAAGCGCCCGGCGCGCCCGGACGGCGACAAGCCGGCTGGCCGTGGTCGCGGCAAGCCGCGTGGCTGATCAGCGCCGGTTGTGACCTAAGTTCTGGGGCCGCTTTTGCGGCCCCAAGCTTTTGATCAGAAAGATTTTTTGCGCTGCGTGGCAAGTTTTTGCACCGGCGCGTAAAGAAATTTGTACGAGCTGCTCCGGCTTTTCGGCCAAAACACGAATTTTCCTACAGTTGTAAAGAAAGCTTGCCGCGTACCCCCTCGCAACACCTGCCTCCTTGCCCCGCCCCCCCCTTGCCCAAACCCCTCTACCACGGTGTTATAGCCCCATTGCCGTGTGCAACGCCGGGCCGCAGAGCCCTGCGAACAAAACAACAAATGGAGGCGCCATGTACGCCGATCACTTCGCCTTTTCAGGCCATACCCATTGGAACGCTGCGTTTTTTCCGCCGGAACCGACGCAACGCGTTGACGCCTGCGCGTTTGCAGGGGTATACAATGCGCCGCGTTTTACCTGTGACCCCCTTGCGTACCGCGCACTCTTGCTGACACCCGGTTGACCTGCCTGGGCCTTTCGCCCACTGCGTCCTGCCTGTCCAAGAACCAAGGTAACCACCTTGCCCATTCCGCTGCGCCACGAGCGCGGTGGGTCCGATTCCGTCACAGATAAAAACAAGCAGGTGACTACGTTCATGAGTGAACACAACGCACAGTCAGGCGAACTCAAGCGTGGCTTGAAGAACCGCCATATCCAGCTGATCGCCTTAGGTGGCGCAATCGGCACCGGATTGTTCCTGGGTTCGGCCGGCGTGATGAAATCCGCAGGCCCGTCGATGATCCTGGGCTATGCCATCTGCGGCTTCATCGCCTTCATGATCATGCGCCAGCTTGGCGAGATGATCGTCGAGGAGCCGGTCGCCGGCTCCTTCGCCCACTTTGCGCACAAGTACTGGGGCGGCTTTGCAGGCTTCCTGTCGGGCTGGAACTGCTGGGTGCTGTACATCCTGGTGGGCATGTCCGAGCTGTCGGCGGTGGGCAAGTACGTGCATTACTGGTGGCCAGAGATACCGACCTGGGTGACGGCTGCAGGGTTCTTCGTGCTGATCAACGCCATCAATCTGATGAACGTGAAGTTCTTTGGTGAGGCCGAGTTCTGGTTCGCCATTATCAAGGTTGCCGCCATTGTCGGCATGATCGCCCTGGGGGCCTGGCTACTGACCAGCGGCAGCGGCGGCCCGGACGCCTCGATTACCAACCTGTGGAGCCACGGCGGGTTCTTCCCGCATGGGGTCAGCGGGCTGGTGATGGCGTTGGCGTTCATCATGTTCTCCTTCGGAGGCCTGGAAATGCTCGGCTTCACCGCGGCCGAGGCCGACAAGCCGAAAACCGTGATCCCGAAAGCGATCAACCAGGTCATCTACCGCATCCTGATCTTCTACGTCGGCGCCTTGGTGGTGCTGCTGTCGCTGACCCCATGGGACAGCCTGGTAGCCAGCATCGACGCGTCCGGTGGCAGCTACGGCAGCAGCCCGTTCGTGCAGGTGTTCTCGATGCTGGGCAGTGACACGGCGGCCAACCTGCTGAACTTCGTGGTACTGACCGCAGCGCTGTCGGTGTACAACAGCGGCACCTACTGCAATGCGCGCATGCTGCTGGGCATGGCCGAACAAGGCGATGCCCCGGCGGCCCTGGCCAAGGTCGACAAGCGCGGCGTGCCGGTGCGTTCGATTCTGGTTTCGGCAGCGGTGACCCTGATTGCCGTGCTGCTCAACTACCTGATGCCGCAGAATGCGCTGGAGCTGCTGATGTCGCTGGTGGTCGCGACGCTGGTGATCAACTGGGCGATGATCAGTTTCTCGCACCTGAAATTCCGCCAGCACCTTGACCGTACCGGCCAGAAGCCGCTGTTCAAGGCGCTGTGGTACCCCTACGGCAACTATGTCGTGCTGGCATTCGTGGTGCTGATTCTGGGCATCATGCTGCAGATCCCGGGTATTCAGGTGTCGGTGTATGCGATGCCGGTGTGGCTGGGTGTGATGTTTGTCGCCTACCTGCTCAAGGGCAAGCGCGGTGTCCAGGCAGTTGGCAGCGTGGCCAAGTAAACGCCTGAGCAGCTAGACCCAAGCCCGATGCCGGATAACTGGCATCGGGCTTTTTGTTGCCTGTTCGGGCCTCATCGCAGGCTGTCGCCAGCTCCCACAAAGACCGCGCACAGCTACCCTATCGAGGCCTGACCCGGATTCCTGTGGGAGCTGGCGACAGCCTGCGATGGGGCCAGCACAGGCTTCAGATCTGCTCCAGCAACCAGCTGCGAAACGCCCGCAATGATGGCAGTGCTTCGTTGCGCGGCGGGTAGATCAGGTAGTAGCTGCGCTGGCTGGCAAAGGGCTCGCCGGCGCTGTGCAGCTCGCCGTTGGCCAGTTCCTCCTGCACCAGAACCCGCGGCACCAGGCCGATGCCGATGCCGGCGCGGACCGCCTGGATCAAGTGCGAGGTCAGCTCGAAGCTTGGCCCCAGGCGCATCGAACGATGCGCCAAGCCGTGATGGGAAAACCACTCGCCCCATGCATGGGGGTTGTTGGCGACATTCAGCAGCACCTGCCCGCTGACCTGCAAAGGCCCCCACGGGCCCTCGGCCGCGCCCTGCGGTGGCAGAATCACCACCAGTTCCTCGGCGTGCAAACGATGGCAGATCAGCCCCGGCAGGTCGTGGCTGGCAACGCCAATGGTCGCGTCGATCTCGCAGGCTTCGAAGTTGATCGCTTCGATGCGGGAATGAATGTGTACCAGCATGCCGGGGTGAGCACGGTAAAAGTCATGCAAGCGCGGCAGCAGCCATTTCGAGCCGAAGGTCGGCAACGTGGCCAGGCGCAGGGTGCCAACCCCGGACTGGTAGGCCAATGCCTGTAATGTCGCGCTGCGGATGCGCCCCAGCGCTTCGCTGAGTTCGCGCTGGTACAGGCGGCCGACGTCGGTCAATTGCACCTGGCGGCCCTCGCGGCGGAACAAGGTCAGCCCCAATTGCTGCTCCAGCGCCTGCACCTGCCGGCTGACCGCGCTTTGTGTCAGCGACAGCTCCGCGGCGGCGCGGGTGTAGCTTTCGTGCCGCGCCGCTGCCTCGAAGGCCAGCAGCAACGACATCGACGGCGTCAGGTGGCGGTAATTCATTCATAAAGCTCATTGATAGCGGCAGGAATATCCGTTTGCCCCTGGCGCAAAACTACAGGAACATTGGCACATTCGTCATCTGTACAGCCTGCAATCATGCCGGCTGTGCATTCAACACCGTGAATTCGCCCTATACCAAGAGGCCATCCCCCGATGATCGCCCAGCTCGCCACCCGTGCACCTGCCGCCAACTACCCAGAATTCCTCCAAGCCCTGCAAGCCAGTGGCTTCCGTGGCCAGATCAGTGCCGACTACGCCACCCGCACGGTGCTGGCCACTGATAACTCGATCTACCAGCGCCTGCCGCAGGCAGCGGTGTTCCCGCTGGATGCCGATGACGTCACGCGCGTAGCCACACTGATGGCCGAGCCGCGTTTTCGCGACATTCGCCTGACCCCACGCGGCGGTGGCACCGGCACCAACGGCCAGTCGCTTACCGACGGCATCGTTGTCGACCTGTCGCGGCACATGAACCAGATTCTCGAAATCAACGTCGAGGAGCGCTGGGTACGGGTGCAGGCCGGTACCGTCAAAGACCAGCTCAACGCTGCGCTCAAGCCCCACGGGCTGTTTTTTGCCCCTGAGCTGTCCACCTCCAACCGCGCCACTGTCGGCGGCATGATCAACACCGATGCCAGCGGCCAAGGCAGCTGCACCTACGGCAAGACCCGCGACCACGTGCTCGAACTGCACAGCGTGCTGCTGGGGGGCGAGCATTTGCACAGCCTGCCGCTGGCGGACGCCGAGCTTGAGCAGGCCTGCGCCGCGCCCGGCCGGGTGGGTGAGGTGTACCGCATGGCGCGGGATATCCAGCAAACCCAGGGCGAGCTGATCGAAAGCACCTTCCCCAAGCTCAACCGCTGCCTGACCGGCTACGACCTGGCGCACCTGCGCGACGAGCAGGGCCGCTTCAACCTCAATAGCGTGTTGTGCGGTGCCGAGGGTTCGCTGGGCTACGTGGTCGAGGCCAAGCTCAATGTGCTGCCGATCCCCAAGTATGCGGTGCTGGTCAACGTGCGCTACACAAGCTTCATGGATGCCCTGCGCGATGCCAATGCGTTGATGGCACACAAGCCGCTGTCGATCGAAACCGTCGATTCCAAGGTGCTGATGCTGGCGATGAAAGATATCGTCTGGCACAGCGTTGCCGAGTATTTCCCCGCCGACCCCGAGCGCCCGACCCTGGGTATCAACCTGGTGGAGTTCTGCGGTGACGAGCCGGCCGAGGTCAATGCCCGCGTGCAGGCGTTCGTCGATCACCTGCAGGCCGACACCAGTGTCGAGCGCCTGGGGCATACCCTGGCCGAAGGCGCTGAAGCGGTGACCCGGGTCTATGTCATGCGCAAGCGCTCGGTAGGGCTGCTGGGCAACGTCGAGGGCGAAGTGCGCCCGCAGCCGTTCGTCGAAGACACCGCCGTGCCGCCAGAGCGCCTGGCTGATTACATTGCCGACTTCCGTGCGCTGCTCGATGGCTATGGCCTGGCGTATGGCATGTTCGGCCATGTCGATGCTGGCGTGCTGCACGTACGCCCGGCGCTGGATATGAAAGACCCGGCGCAGGCTGCGCTGGTGAAGCCCATTTCCGACGCTGTGGCGGCGCTGACCAAAAGCTATGGTGGCTTGCTGTGGGGCGAGCACGGCAAAGGCCTGCGCTCGGAATATGTGCCGGAATACTTCGGCGAGCTGTACCCGGCGTTGCAGCGCCTCAAAGGCGCGTTCGACCCATACAACCAGCTCAACCCCGGTAAAATCTGCACTCCACCAGACAGCGCCGAGGGCCTGACCAAGGTCGATGGCGTGACCCTGCGCGGCGACCTGGACCGTACCATCAGCGAGCGGGTGTGGCAGGACTTCCCCAGCGCCGTGCATTGCAACGGCAACGGTGCCTGCTACAACTACGACCCCAACGACGCCATGTGCCCGTCGTGGAAGGCCACCCGTGAGCGCCAGCACTCGCCCAAGGGCCGTGCATCGCTGATGCGCGAATGGCTGCGCCTGCAAGGTGAAGCCAACGTCGATGTGCTGGCTGCCGCCCGCAGCAAGGTGTCCTGGCTCAAGGGGCTGCCGGCGCGGCTGCGCAACAACCGCGAGCGCAGCCAGGGCCAGGCGGACTTTTCCCACGAAGTGTATGACGCCATGGCCGGCTGCCTGGCGTGCAAATCCTGCGCGGGGCAGTGCCCGATCAAAGTCAATGTGCCGGACTTCCGCTCGCGTTTTCTGGAGCTGTACCACGGCCGCTACCAGCGCCCGCTGCGTGACTACCTGATCGGCTCTTTGGAATTCACCATCCCGTACCTGGCCCATGCGCCGGGGCTGTACAACGCGGTGATGGGCTCGAAGTGGGTAAGCAAACTGCTGGCCGAGCAGGTCGGCATGGTCGACAGCCCGCTGATCAGCCGTTTCAATTTCCAGGCAACCTTGAGCCGCTGCCGTGTGCAAGTGGCCAGTGTGCCGGCCCTGCGTGAGCTGACCCCGGCCCAGCGCGAGCGCAGCATCGTGCTGGTGCAGGACGCGTTTACCCGTTACTTCGAGACGCCGCTGCTGGCGGCGTTCATCGAGCTTGCGCACCGCCTGGGGCATAAAGTGTTTCTGGCGCCCTACAGTGCCAATGGCAAGCCGCTGCATGTGCAGGGTTTTCTCGGTGCTTTCGCCAAAGCTGCCATCCGCAATGCCAGCCAGCTCAAGGCGCTGGCCGACTGCGGCGTGCCCTTGGTGGGCCTGGACCCGGCAATGACGCTGGTGTATCGCCAGGAATATCAGAAAGTCGAAGGCGTCGATTGCCCGCAAGTGCAATTGCCGCAGGAATGGCTGATGAGCGTGCTGCCTGAACAGGCAGCGGCGGCCAGCGGCACGTTCCGCCTGATGGCGCACTGCACCGAGAAAACCAATGTGCCGGCCAGTACGCGGCAGTGGGAGCAGGTGTTCGCACGCCTTGGGCTGAAGCTTGTGACCGAGGCAACCGGTTGCTGCGGAATGTCCGGCACCTACGGGCATGAGGCGCGTAACCAGCAGAGTTCGAAGACCATCTTCGAGCAGTCCTGGGCGACCAAACTGGACAAGCAGGGCGAAGCGCTGGCGACCGGTTATTCGTGCCGCAGCCAGGTCAAGCGCATGACCGACAAGCAACTGCGCCACCCGCTGGAAGTGGTGCTGCAGTACGCCCAGCGCTGACCGGGAGGCCCTTCGCGGGCAAGCCCGCTCCCACGACCGCGCTGGGCATCACCATCCAGCGTGGCTTGCGCCTTTAGCGCGTGGGCGCGGGCTTGCCCCGCGAGGCTTTCTGTCGGTACAGGTACACACTCAACATCAGCCCGCAAGCCGCCGCCCCGGCGGCGAACAGGAACATCGAAGCAAAGCCGAACCCTGCCGCCACCGCGCCTACCAGTGGCCCGGTGATCCCCAGCGACAGGTCGATAAACAGCGAATACGCCCCCACCGCCGCGCCGCGGTTGGCTGCTGATACCTGATTCACCGCCTCAACCCCAAGCGCCGGGAACACCAGCGAGAACCCGAAGCCGCTCAGCGCAGCGCCGGCCAGGGCCGTGTGCGCATCGGGCGCCAGCCACAACATCAGCAGCCCGACGGTTTCGACCGAGAGGCAGACAATCGCCACGCGGAAACCGCCCAGACGGTTGATCATGTTGCCGAACAACAGCCGCGCGCAGATGAAGCTTGCGCCGAACAGGCTCAGCGTCAGCGCTGCATCGGGCCAGCTGCGGCTGGCGTAATACAAGGTAATGAAGGTCGCGATGGTGCCAAAGCCGATGGCGCCCAACGCCAGCCCCGAGCCGTGGGCGAACACCTTGCCCAGCACCTGCATGAACGGCAGGCGGACCCCACTCACCACCGGTGCAGCACGCTTGGGCCAGGCGATCAGCAGGCCGATCACGCCGAGCAGGATGATGCTCACGCCCATGCTCCACAGGCCTAGCTTGCCGACCATCCACACGCCCAGCGGCGCGCCGACGGCCAGTGCGCCGTAGCTGGCGATGCCATTCCACGAAATCACCTTGGCGGTATTATCGGCGCCCACGCGGCCGATGGCCCAGCTGATCGAGCCCGAACCCACCAGGCTTTCAGCGCTGCCCAGCACCAGCCTGCCGACCAGCAGGCACATCAGGCTCAGCCATGGCCATGGTGTCAGAACGTAGCAGGCGAGCATGAATACGCCGCTCAGGCCGCAACCGGCCAGGCCCCACATGACGGCCTTCTTGCTGCCGAGGTTATCGATTATACGGCTGGCGGTGGGGCGGCTGAGCAAGGTGGCCAGGTACTGCACGCTGATCACCAGCCCTGCGATCACGGCGCTGAAGCCTAGCTGGTTGTGCACATAGCCAGGCAGCACGGCGAGTGGAATGCCGATGTTGAGGTAGCCGATGAAGGTGAAAAGCACGATGGACACCACCTGCGCGGTGATCGCCAGTGATGAGGGAGACTGTTGCGGCATGGGTGGTTCCGAAAGCGTTGGCGCGTGTTGGCAGGGCCGGGAGGCATGTGGCGGTGTGAAAACGCGTTGGCGTGGAGTGGCTCGCAGGCCAGCCGTTTTCACACTGCCGGGGGCGCGTGGTTATTCCTGATCGGCGCTGGATTGATCGTCGCTGGCCTGGTCGACGGCTGGCGTCGGTTCGCAGTGGGCGGCAACGGGTTGCTCTTCGGGGTTCAGGCTTGGGAAGGGCAGATTCGGGATTTCATGCATCTCGTCGTCCTCGCAAGTGTGAGTGAAAAGGCAGCGCTTTGCGCATCGAAGGGTGGGTGAAACGGGGGCAGGATACCGCAGTCTTGATGACAGTTTGAGGTTTTTGCGTTGCGCTTGTCGGCTGGGTGGGGTTGTCAGAGGGCGTTGCAGGCTTAAGTACCGGTCAACTTCACGCGGTCTCTTGTGTAGAAAATCACCCAGTCCTTCCGGGCTGCGCTGCCGCGAAGAGAGCTGGGCAGCGTGGGAGATTCTACGGTTTTGTACAAACCTGTTCCCGGCAGACATATCTCCTTGCGGCGAGCTCCTTTGTGGCGAGCGGGCTTGTCCCGCGTTGGGCTGCGCAGCAGCCCCTGGGGTTTTCAGGGCTGCTGC
>NZ_JABWRG010000105.1:0-16831 GCF_014268825.1 Pseudomonas sp. SWRI51
GCCCCAGGATCTGAGCAACCACCAGAATCGCTGGGGCTGCTTCGCAGCCCTTTCGCGACACAAGGCCGCTCCTACACGATCAAAAGCGACTTGCCCGAAACCATAGAATCTTCCACAGGATCTGGGGAAGGCCCCAATATTGCGACTGTACGCGGCCTCTGTGGGAGCTGGCGACAGCCTGCGATCAGGCCAGCACAAGCCTGCACAGACCTGCGCCGCATGACTCGGTGTGAGAGCGGGCCCTAGGATTTTCGGCAAGAAGTTGCATCAAGATGCCCCGCATTTCGTCGGCTATCGCCGTTGGTGATAAACCTTTTGCTTGATCTGTGGTCCAGTTATCGTTCGGGCATTAGCGAGGGATCTCTGATGCTGCTAAATTGCCATCATTGATCCTGAGTGTAATGCCATGCGCATCGACGGCTTCTCCTCACCCAGCTACCCCATCAAACGCACACCGCGCAAAGCGCCGGTGCGTGATGATGCGGTCGACGATGAAGCCGATATCACCGACGAGCCCGAGCCGCAGCAAACGCACAGCAACCGCCGCTCCAGCAACCTGCCGGCGCGCCAGCAAGACATGATCTTCCCCCGCGCGCGCGACCGCCGCACCGCGACCGCCCTGGCCAGCTACCTGGCTACCGCAGGCTTTACCGAATGGGACATGGAAGTACTGGGGCTCGACCTGTACATTTGACGGATGACTCCGTCCCCATTGCCCTATTTCATCGGTTGCCCCTCCTGGAGCGAAAACGCCTGGCGTGACTACCTCTACCCAGCCGATGCCCGCGCCACCGACTACCTCGGCCTGTACAGCCAGGTGTTCAACGCCGTTGAAGGCAACACCACCTTCTACGCCCGCCCAGCACCAGCAACCGTAGAACGTTGGGCCAGCACCATGCCGCCCGGCTTTCGCTTTACCGCCAAGTTCCCGCGTGACGTCAGCCATGTCGATGACCTGCGTGCACAACTGGACGCCGCCCTGGATTTCACCCGCCTGATGGCCCCGCTCGGCGCCCGCGTGGCGCCTTACTGGTTGCAGCTGCCGGCGCAGTTCGGGCCGGCGCGCTTGGGCGAGCTTGCCTGGTTTCTGGATGAGCTGCAGGTGCCGGTCGCGGTCGAGGTGCGCAACCAGGCGTTCTTCGCCAAGGGTGAGCAAGAGCGCCTGCTCAATCGCCTGCTGTACGAGCGCGGCGTGGAGCGCATCTGCCTCGACCCGCGTGCACTGTTCAGTTGCACCTCGCGCGAGCCCGGCGTGCTGCACGCCCAAGCCAAGAAGCCCAAAGTGCCGCCGCGCCCCTGTGCGTTCAGCCAGCACCCGCAGGTACGTTTCATCGGCCACCCAGAGCTGGCAGCCAACGAACCGTTTCTGGCCCCTTGGGTCGACAAGGTCGCCGGCTGGGTTGAAGAGGGCCGCAGCCCCTATGTGTTCCTGCACACCGCTGACAACTACCAGGCTGCCGCCCTGGCCAAGCGTTTTCACCAGTTGCTGATGGCGCGGCTGCCGGGCCTTGCTGCGCTGCCGGAATTGCCGCGTGCGCCCGAGGTCGAACAGCTGGGCTTACTTTGACGAATGACTGATGATTGCCGGAGGTTGAACCATGGATGTGCAAACCCTGCGAGCCGAAGCCTTCAAGGCGCTGCATGAGCGTGATGGCGCGTTCGTGATGGCCAACCCTTGGGATGCAGGTTCTGCCAGGCTGCTGGCTAGCCTCGGTTTCGAAGCCCTGGCCACCACCAGTGCGGGGCTGGCGTTCAGCCTGGGGCGGCCTGATGCCGAAGGGGCATTGAACCTGGATGAAACCCTGCAAAACGCAGGCGTCATCGTCAATGCCACACCGCTGCCGGTGGCGGCGGACCTGGAGAACGGCTTTGGCGACACACCACAGCACTGCGCCGACGCGATTCTGCGTGCTGCCGAAATCGGCCTGGTGGGCGGCTCCATCGAGGACGCCAGTGGTATCGCCGAGGCGCCGATCTACGACTTTGAACTGTCGGTAGCTCGCGTACGAGAAGCGGTGCGCGCTGCACGCAGCTTGCCGTTCCCGTTCACCTTGTGCGCGCGCGCCGAGAACCTGCTGCATGGCCGTGTGGACCTGAACAATACCATCGCACGGCTGCAGGCCTATGCCGACGCAGGCGCCGATGTGCTGTACGCCCCGGGGCTGCGCACTGCCGAGCAAGTGCGCAAGGTGGTGGAGGCGGTCGCGCCGAAACCTTTGAATGTGCTGATGGGCATGGCCGGCGTGGCGCTTAGCGTGGCTGAGTTGGAGGAACTGGGGGTCAAGCGCATCAGCGTCGGCTCCTCGCTGGCCCGCGCTGCCTTGGGCGGCCTGCAGCGCGCAGCACTGGAAATCCGCGACCAGGGCACCTTCACCTACGGCGAACAGGCCTTGCCGTTCGACCAGCTCAACGACCTGTTCCGCCGCTGAGGCCCTATGCGTAAAGCGTTGTTACTGCTGTTGGGCCTGCTGCTGGTGGCAGGCCTTGCCTGGCAACTCGGGCTGCGCCCGGCGGATGCCTGGAACCCCTGGGCCGTGCTGGACGTGCGCCAGCCGCCGAACCTGCTGACGCCCTACAAGCTGTCGCGCCTGCGCAACGACCCCGAGCTCTGCCGCCAGGCGCTGCAAACCTCTGCGTTGCGTGTGCGCCAGCAGGCCGACAGCGCAGCGAATGCCAATTGCCCGCTGCAAAACGTATGGCGGGTCGAGGCCGGCCAAGCGCGGCTGAGCAGCAGTTTCCTCGCGACTTGCCCGCTGGCGGTGGCATATGCACTGTTCGAGGAGCATGGCCTGCAGCCGGCCGCGCAGCGCGTCTTTGGCCAGCCGGTGGTGCAGGTCGATCATCTGGGCAGTTTTGCCTGCCGCAACATGTACCACCGCAAGCAAGGCCGGTTGAGCCAGCACGCAACCGCCAACGCGCTGGATATCAGCGGTTTTCGCCTGAAGGACGGCCAGCGCATTGTGCTGGCCAAGGACTGGAAAGGCGACGGGCCCAAGGCGCAGTTTCTAAGGCAGGTGCAGGAAGGGGCCTGTGACAGTTTCGATACGGTGCTGGGGCCGGCCTATAACGCGGCGCATCACAACCATTTTCATCTGGACATGGGGCTGTGGCAGATCTGCCGCTGAACTCAGGCGTAGACGCGCACGTTGTTCAGCACCACCGGGCGCGCCCAATGGGTGTCGAACTCAAGGTCGTTCTGCTGCTTGGCCAGGGTCGTGTCATCGAACGGCTCAGGCGCTGGGTCGAGCAGGTTGCGCTCAAGTTCAGCGATAGGCAGGTGTAGCGGGCGCGGCGAGCCGGCAGGGCCTGGCTCATCCAGCGGATGGCCCTGGCTCATGACCACCGGGCGCAGCCAGCTGGTGTTGAGGTCGAGCTGGCGCTGTTGCTCGATCAGTTCGGCGGCGCCAAATGGCTCCGGTGCAGGCGGCAGGAATTTCGCTTCAAGCTCGGCCTTGGGCAGGAACAGGGGTTCAGGCGGGGCGACTTCGGTGTCTTGCACCGGCAGTGCGCGCTGGGTTTCGATCAGTGCCAGTGCCTTGGCACCACCGACAGGTTCGCCGCTTTCCTGGTCGTACTGCACCAGCGCCTGGCTGAAGCTGTCGATCTCGACTTCCTGCTGCTCGGCCATCGCGCTGGCGAAGAAATCCTGCCACAGGTGGCTGACGCCACCCAATGCCTGGGTATTCTGTCGACCGTAGTTGCCGACAGGCGACAAGTAGGTCAAACCGATGGGAAGAGTATCTGTCATGGCAGTCGCGCGCGTTGTGCTCTGGCAGAATAGCGGGATATTCGCTTTATCGGCCTTGGCCGGGCTTTCATTAATTTTTTCGAGTGCGTGAACCGATGGTTGAGCAAGTGCAGGGCGCAGGTATCCGGGTCGAGGCGTTGGCGCCGCAATTTCAGGCCCAGGCGCAGCAATGGGCCGCACGCCTGGGTTTGCCGTTGGTTGCCGAGAACGCCGAATTTGCCGTGCAGTTTGGTGAAGATGGCCTGCAGATCCAACAACTTGGCCCGCAGGCACCGGGCCCTGTTCGTGTCGATTTCGTCGAAGGCCAGGCGGCGCACCGGCGCTTGTTCGGTGGCGGCAGCGGGCAGATGATCGCCAAGGCCGTGGGCATCGCCCAGGGCGTGCGCCCGCAGGTGCTCGACGCCACCGCAGGGCTTGGCAAGGATGCCTTCGTGCTTGCAAGCCTGGGCTGCCAGATGACCCTGATCGAGCGCCAGCCGTTGGTTGCTGCCTTGCTCGAAGATGGCCTGGCTCGCGCCCGGGGTGATGGCGAGGTGGGTGCAATCGTCGAGCGCATGCGCCTGCTCGGCGGCAATTCGATCGAGCGCATGCGCAACTGGGAAGGGGAGCCGCCGCAGGTGATCTACCTGGACCCAATGTTCCCGCACCGCGACAAGAGCGCGCTGGTGAAAAAAGAGATGCGCGTGTTCCGCCCGCTGGTTGGCGATGACCTGGATGCGCCGGCCCTGCTTGAGGCCGCTTTGGCGCTGGCCACCCATCGGGTGGTGGTCAAACGGCCGCGCAAGGCGCCGATCATTGATGGGCCCAAACCGAGCCATAGCCTTGAGGGCAAGTCGAGCCGGTATGACATCTACCCGAAGAAGGCTTTGAAGGCCTGATCGAGCCCAGGCAGGAGATCACCCAGCCCTTCCGAGCAAGCCCGCTCCCACGTTTCTATGAAAGTCAGTTAGTTGGCGTTTGTTTTATGAGGGCTGGCACCAGCCTGCGATGAGGCGGGCCTGTCAATCGAAGGGCTAAAGTCGGTAGGCCCGCACAAAGACCCCCACCACCTCCCGCACATGCGCCTCGGCTGCCTCCCCCTCCAGCGGCCCGGCACACCCCAGCAACAACCGGTAATCCGGCGCACCTTTGACCAAGCAGAAAAAATGCTCCGCGGCATGCAGCGGATTCTCGATGCGCAGCAACCCGCGCTCGTCGGCCTGGCGCAACAGCGCTTCCATGCCTGCCAGCACCTGCTTGGGCCCGGCTTCATAGAAGTACTGCCCGAACCCCGGGTCATGGCTGCCTTGCGCCATGATCAAGCGGCTGAGCTTGACGGCCTCGTCGCTGCTGATCAATGCCTGGAAGCCGCGGGCGATTTTCAGCAGTACCTCTTCCACCGGCACCCCGTCGGGGTAGGCAAAGATCAGGTCCGGCAGTTGAATCTGGCAGGTAGCCATGACCGCCGCTGCAAACAGCGTCTGTTTGTCGGTGAAATGGCTGTACACGGTGAGTTTTGAAACACCTGCCGCCGAAGCGACTGCATCCATGCTGGTGTTGGCGTAGCCAAGGCTGAGAAACAGCGACTTGGCGGCTTCAAGGATGGCCTCGCGCTTGGCCAGGTCCTTTGGCCGGCCTGGGCCGATGGGTGCGTCGTTGGGCATGGGGAACCGTATGGGCTGTAAAAGGTGGCCATATTACCGGGTCACGGGCAATCCGGGGGCTGCCCGCTAATCTGGTTTTTATCTCGGGCAGTGCTTCCCGGAGGCGTTTGGCTGATTTAGTATACTCGTCAGTATAAATATTGCTGCGCCCACTGCCCAAGGTCTTCCATCATGTTGCGTCTTGCGTTGTCGTTCGCCTTGCCCACTGCTCTTGTGTTGCTCACTGCCTGCGGCCAGGAGGCCGCGCCACCTGCTGCGCCGCGCCCGGCGCTAGTGGTTCAGCCACAACCGGCAGGGGCTTCGGCCGACAGCTACCCCGGTGAAGTGCGGGCGCGGTTCGAGCCGGAGCTTGCGTTTCGTATCGCCGGCAAGGTGAGCAAACGCCTGGTCGAAGAGGGCCAGCGGGTCAATGCCGAACAGGCCCTGGCCGAGCTGGACCCACAGGATGTGCGCCTGCAACTGGAAGCCAACCGCGCGCAATTGGCTGCTGCCGAAGCCAACCTGGCGCTGGTGCGCGCCGAGCGTGAGCGCTACCAGAAGCTGCTCGACCGGGGCATGGTCAGCCATTCGCAGTTCGATAACGCCGAAAACCTCTACCGCGCAGGCTTGGCCCGCCTCAAGCAAGCCAAGGCCGAGGCGGATGTCGCCGGCAATCAGGCTGCGTATGCCGTGCTGCGTGCGCCGCAAGCCGGGGTGATTGCCAAGCGCCAGGTTGAAGTGGGCCAAGTGGTCGCGGCTGGGCAGACCGTGTTTACCCTCGCCGCTGATGGCGAACGGGAAGTAGCCATCGGCGTGCCAGAGCAGCAGTTCGCCCAGTTTGCCGTGGGCCAGGCGGTGAGCGTTGAGCTATGGTCGCACCCCAACCAGCGCTTCGAAGGGCGTATCCGTGAGCTGTCGCCTGCGGCAGACCCTCGTTCGCGCACCTTCGCCGCCCGCATCGCCTTTACCGGCAAGGCGCCGGCGGAATTGGGCCAGAGCGCACGGGTGTTCATCGCCCATGCCGAGCAGGCACCGTTGGCCGTGCCGCTGGCGGCGGTCAGCGCCGAGGGCGGGCAGGCGTATGTGTGGCGGGTCGGCAAGGACAACCGTCTGCAACGGGCTGCCGTGCGCCTTGGCGCCTACGGTGCCGAAAGCGTGCCCGTGCTCGAAGGCCTGCAGGCTGGCGACTGGGTGGTTGCCGCCGGAGGCCATGTGCTGCGCGAAGGCCAGCAGGTGCGGCCAGTGGACCGCAACAACCGTGACGTGAACCTGGCGGGCAAGGAGTAGGTCAGCATGGGTTTCAATCTTTCTGCCTGGGCGCTGCGCAATCGCCAGATCGTGCTGTTCCTGATGATCCTGCTGGCTGCGGTCGGCGCTGTTTCCTACACAAAGTTGGGGCAAAGCGAAGACCCGCCGTTCACCTTCAAGGCCATGGTCATCCATACCCAGTGGCCGGGGGCCAGTGCCGAGGAGGTCTCGCGCCAGGTTACCGAGCGTATCGAGAAGAAGCTCATGGAAACCGGCGAGTACGAGAAAATCGTCTCGTTCTCGCGCCCCGGTGAGTCCGAGGTCACCTTCGCTGCCCGCGATTCGCTGCACTCCAAGGACATCCCCGAGCTGTGGTACCAGATCCGCAAGAAGGTCGAGGACATCCGCCATACCTTGCCGCCCGAGGTCAAAGGCCCATATTTCAATGATGAATTCGGCACCACGTTCGGCAATATCTACGCCCTGACCGGCCCAGGTTTCGATTACGCGGTGCTCAAGGATTACGCCGACCGCGTCCAGGTGCAGTTGCAGCGGGTCAAGGACGTCGGCAAGGTCGAGTTGGTCGGGCTGCAGGATGAAAAAATCTGGATCGAGCTGTCCAACACCAAGCTGGCCACCCTTGGCGTGCCGCTGAGTGCGGTGCAGCAGGCCCTGCGCGAGCAGAACGCGGTAACCACCGCCGGCTTTTTCGAGACCCCCAGCGAGCGCCTGCAATTGCGCGTCAGCGGGCGTTTTGACAGTGTCGAGCAGATTCGCCAGTTCCCCATTCGGGTCGGCGACCGTACCTTCCGTATCGGCGATGTCGCCCAAGTGCAGCGCGGCTTCAATGACCCACCCGCCCCGCGCATGCGTTTCATGGGTGAAGACGCCATCGGCCTTGCGGTGTCGATGAAAGATGGCGGCGATATTCTTGTGCTGGGCAAGGCCCTTGAAGACGAGTTCGCCCGCCTGGCGCGCAGCCTGCCGGCTGGCATGGAGCTGAGCAAGGTGTCTGACCAGCCCGCAGCGGTGAAGGCCGGGGTGGGGGAGTTTGTCCAGGTGCTGGTCGAGGCGCTGGCCATTGTGTTGCTGGTGAGCTTCTTCTCGCTCGGCGTGCGTACAGGCCTGGTGGTGGCGCTGGCGATCCCGCTGGTGCTGGCCATGACCTTTGCCTTGATGCACTACTTCGGCATCGGCCTGCACAAGATTTCCCTTGGCGCGCTGGTGCTGGCGCTGGGCTTGCTGGTGGATGACGCGATCATCGCGGTCGAGATGATGGCGATCAAGATGGAGCAGGGCTACGACCGCCTCAAGGCCGCCAGTTACGCCTGGACCAGCACAGCGTTCCCGATGCTCACTGGCACCCTGATTACCGCTGCGGGCTTCTTGCCCATTGCCACGGCGGCGTCGAGTACCGGCGAGTACACCCGGTCAATCTTCCAGGTGGTGACCATCGCGCTGCTGACCTCGTGGGTAGCGGCGGTGGTGTTCGTGCCGTACCTGGGCGAGCGCCTGTTGCCAGACCTGGCCAAGCGCCACGCGGCCCGCCACGGCAGTGACGGGCAGGCCCCGGACCCTTATGCCACGCCGTTCTACCAGCGCGTGCGGCGCGTGGTGGGCTGGTGCGTGCAGCGGCGCAAGACGGTAATCGTGCTGACCATCGCGGCGTTTGTCGGCAGCATCCTGCTGTTTCGTTTCGTGCCCCAGCAGTTCTTCCCGGCCTCGGGCCGCCCTGAGCTCATGGTCGACCTCAAGCTTGCCGAAGGCGCTTCGCTGAACAACACCGCCGAGCGCGTGCGCCAGTTGGAGGCGATGTTCAAGCAGCAGGAGGGCATCGATAATTTCGTGGCCTATGTCGGCACCGGCTCGCCGCGCTTTTACCTGCCGCTTGACCAGCAACTGCCAGCGGCCAGTTTTGCCCAGTTCGTGGTGCTGGCTAAATCCATCGATGAGCGCGAACGCCTGCGTAGCTGGCTGATCGCGACGCTCGACGAGCAGTTCCCCGACCTGCGTGGCCGTGTCACGCGCCTGGAAAACGGCCCGCCGGTGGGCTACCCGGTGCAGTTCCGGGTAACCGGCGAGCACATCGAAAAAGTCCGCGCCCTGGCCCGCGAGGTGGCGGCGAAGGTGCGCGAGAACCCGCATGTGGTCAACGTGCACCTGGACTGGGAAGAACCCAGCAAGGCGGTGTACCTGAACATCGACCAGGACCGCGCCCGCGCCCTCGGGGTGAGCACTTCGCACCTGTCGAGTTTCCTGCAAAGCTCGCTGACTGGCAGCAACGTCAGCCAGTACCGCGAAGACAACGAATTGATCGAGATTGTGCTGCGCGGCACCGAACAGGAACGCCGCGAACTGGGCAACCTCGCCAGCCTGGCACTGCCGACCGACAACGGCCAGAGCGTGGCGCTGAGCCAGGTGGCAACGCTTGAATACGGCTTCGAAGAAGGGGTGATCTGGCACCGCAACCGCCTGCCGACAGTCACCGTGCGCGCCGATATCTACGACAACACCCAGCCGGCCACCTTGACCCACCAGATTCTGCCGACCCTGCAACAGATCAAGACCGCTTTGCCGGATGGCTACCTGCTGGAGGTGGGCGGCACGGTCGAGGATTCCGAGCGCGGCCAACGTTCAGTGAACGCCGGCATGCCGCTGTTCATCGTGGTGGTGCTGAGCCTGCTGATGATTCAGCTGCGCAGCTTCTCGCGGATGTTCATGGTGTTCCTCACCGCGCCTCTGGGGCTGATTGGCGTGACCCTGTTCCTGCTGGTATTTCGCCAACCGTTCGGATTCGTGGCGATGCTGGGCACCATTGCCCTGGCGGGCATGATCATGCGCAACTCGGTGATTCTGGTCGACCAGATCGAGCAGGACATCGCCGCAGGGCTGGGCCGTTGGGAGGCGATCATCGAAGCGACAGTACGGCGCTTCCGGCCTATCGTGCTGACGGCATTGGCGGCGGTACTGGCGATGATTCCGCTGTCGCGTAGCGTGTTCTACGGGCCGATGGCGGTGGCGATCATGGGCGGCTTGATCGTGGCGACGGTACTCACCCTGTTGTTCCTGCCGGCGCTGTATGCGGCGTGGTTCAGGGTGAAGAAGGGCTGACGCGGGTTGCTTTTGAATGTGTAGGAGCGGCCTTGTGCCGTGAAAGGGCTGCGTAGCAGCCCCGGGATTTTTGCATCACGCGAATATCCAGGGGCTGCTGTGCAGCCCTTTCGCGACACAAGGTCGCTCCTACAAAACCCGCATGCAATAGCGCTTCAAAGCGCGCCAAACACCTTCTTGGCAATGCTGGTAGCAGCCTGGGCAGGGTTCTTGCGAATAGTCTCTTCCTGCTTGGCGATCATTTCGAACAGGCCATCGAGGGCTTTTTCGGTCACGTAGCTCTCGATGTTGGCGCTCTTGGCGTCGACCACCCCCAGGCTTGCGGCCTGGCCTGCGAAGTTGTTGTACTGCTTGGCCAGCCCCACTTGGTCGGTGGCTTGTTTCACGATAGGCAGGAACTTGGCGCGGATCTGCTCGCGGCTGCTCTTGTTGAGGTACTGGGTAGCCGAGTCGTTGCCGCCGCTGAGGATGCCCTTGGCGTCGGTCACGGTCATCTTCTTCACGGCATCCAGCAACAGTGCCTGCGCCTGCGGCACAGCGGCCTCAGCGGCTTTGTTCATGCTGTTTTCCAGGGCATCGACCTGGTCACCTTTACCAAACATCTTCATCGCCTTTGCGGCCTTGCCCAGCTTGCCCGGCAGCTCGATGCGCACATCGGGGTTGTTGTTGAAGCCACCCGGGGTGCTCAGTTGCTTGACGGCAACCTGGGCGCCTTGGCTGAGGGCGTCTTTCAGGCCGGTGGAGGCGTCACCTTGGGACAGGTCGCCAAGCGACAAGGCCATGGCGCTGGCCGACAGCAGCAGGCCGGCACACAGGGTGGTGAAGCGCAGGGAGGTGCGAAGCATGGAGGTTTCCTTGTGAACGGAATGGAACGGGGTTCAGCGCACCGGGTCGACCTTGATCCGCAGCGGTTGCGGGTCTTGGCCGTCCAACGTCACGCTATGGTGCTCGGTGTTAATGAACAATAGCTCGCCATCGAGTTCAATGCGCGCGCTCACCGCGTAGCTGTGGCCCGGCATGATCTGTTCTAGATCGTAGCTTAAGCTAAACGGCAGTGGCACGTTGCCTTCGACCGGCCCAGCTTGCGATGCCAGGATCACGGACGATGCGTCCGCCCACGATACGTCTTCCAGGCTCACGCTCAAGTGGGCGCCCAGTGGCAGGGCGATGCGCTGCATGTAGAACACTTCGCCTTCGAGGGTGGTGTAGCACGCAGGTGGGGAGTCTGAACTGGCTTCGGGAAGGTTGGCGCTGCGTGGGGTAATGAACTCTTTCATGTAATCTCCGTCGTTTGAGGGGGCTTGGTTTATGCCCACCCCGGACGTTAGTGGGTTCACTACAGGCAGCGCAGGGGGAATTTCGCTCACTCAGTGGCGGCCATGCGGGAGTGCGGGGCTGCAGTGCAGCCCTCTGTAAATTACTCAGCCAGTACCGTGTGCGCCTGATCTTCCTGGTGCAACGCCACTTGGCGAATCGACAGGCGCAGCTCTGCCGACAGCACGCGCTTGGCCGCACCTTCGGCCAGCTCGCCGAGCTTGCTGTGATAACCCAGCTTGCCGTCGGCATCGGGCGTGAGCACGCCTTCGCGCACCAGGGTCTGGATGAAGTGGCGGAACAAGGTCTTGTCGAAAAACTCTGGGGCATTGAGCCCATGCAGAATCGACAGGCGCTGCGCCATCATCACGCACAGCTCTTCGAGTTGCTCGGCGCTCAGGCTGTGCTGGCCGCTGTTGAGCAGCAGCGAGGTGGCCATGTAGAAGCGTTGCAGGGTCTGGGTGATGGTGCGTGCCAGCAGGGTCAGCAGCACGAACTGGCGCGAGCTGGGCGCCGGGCGCAGGTACACGCCATTTTCGAAACGCAGCAGGCCCTGCTCGACCAGCGCTGCCAGCCATTGGTCGATCACCTCGTCCAGCTCTGCAGGCTCCCAGCGCAGGAACAGCTCAGCCTGCAAATAGGGGTACAACGCGGTGACGTAGCGCCCGATCAGTTCGCGGCTGATGCGCGAGCTGCTTTGGAAGAAGCTGGCCAGTAGCCCCGGCAGGGCGAAAATGTGCAGCACGTTGTTGCGGTAATAGGTCATCAGCACCGCATTGCCTTCATCCAGGTACAGGATGCGGCCCATCGCGTCCTTCTGCTCGGCCAGCAGGTCCATGCCCAGTACGTGGCTGATCATGGCGGGGCCATCGCCTTCGGGCAGGGTGGTGTGCGCCGAATAGGGCACTTGGCGCAGCAGCGTCATGTACAGGTCGAGAACCCGCACCAAGGCGCGTTCGTCCAAGGCCATGCGGCTGGTGGACAGCAGTGCCATGGCCACCAGGTTGACCGGGTTGACCGCCGCCGCACCGTTGAGGTGGCGGGCCACGGTCTCGCCAAGGCGGGTGGTGGTTTCGTTGAGCCAGGCCGGGCGGTATTGCGGCGCCAGGTCCTGGATGCGCCACTCCGGCTGGTGCTGGTCGAGGAAACCGGCCAGGCGGATCGGCTCGCCGAAGTTCACGGCCACCTGGCCAAAGCGCTGCCTGAGCGCGCCAATGACCTTGAAGATGTCAAAGATCGACTCTTTTTTCTTGCTCGCCCCGCGCAGCTCGCCCAGGTAGGTGCGCCCTTCGAGTACCCGCTCATAGCCGATGTACACCGGCACAAACACGATGGGGGTCCGCGAGGAGCGCAGGAAGCTGCGCAGGGTGATGGCCAGCATGCCCGGGCGTGGCTGCAGCATACGCCCGGTGCGCGAGCGGCCACCTTCGACGAAGTACTCCACCGGGAAGCCCTTGGTGAACAGGGTGTGCAGGTATTCGTTGAACACGGCGGTGTACAGCGGGTTGCCCTTGAAGGTGCGGCGCATGAAGAACGCGCCGCCACGGCGCAGCAGGCTGCCGATCACCGGCATGTTGAGGTTGATGCCGGCGGCGATGTGCGGCGGCGTCAGGCCATTGCGGAACAACAGGTACGACAGCAGCAGGTAGTCGATATGGCTGCGGTGGCACGGCACGTAGATCACTTCGTGACCGGGGGCGATGCCTTGGACCTGCTCGATGTGGTTGACCTTGATGCCGTCGTAGATTTTGTTCCAGAACCAGCTGAGCACCACCTCAAGGAAGCGGATGGCGGTGTAGGTGTAGTCGGATGCGATCTCGTTGCCGTAGTGCAGCGCCTTGGCCTCGGCCTTGGCGTAGGAGATGTTCTCGCGTTCGGCTTCCTCGCTGATGGCCTGGCGCACCAGCGGATCACGGATCAGCCCTTTGACCAGATTGCGCCGGTGCGAGATGTCCGGGCCGATGACCGCGGTCTTGAGGTTGCGAAAATGCACGCGCATGACGCGCTGGGCCATGCGCACGGTGCGTTCATGGCCTTTGTTGTGGTCGACCAGCTCACGCAGGTGAATGGGCGCCGAGAACTGCACGCGGGTCTTGCGCCCCAGAATCAGAATGCTCAGCAGCCGGCGCAGGCGCCCGGTGACGGCCCAACTGTCGGCGAACAGCAGCTTCCACGGGCTTGATTCACTGGCCGGAGTCTGCCCCCAGAACACGCTGACCGGGATGATTTGCGCGTCTTCTTCGGGGTGTTGGGTAATTGCCGATACCAGCCGCTCCAGGGTCGGCGGTGCGCCGCGTTTGTCCTGGCGGCCGAGCCAGTCGGGGTCGGGGGTGAGGTAGAAGAACGCCGCGGCTTCCTGCAACGGCCCAACCACGACGGGGAGCACCGGGCGCGGCAGCCCCGCTTTGGTGCATTCGTGGTCGATCACGGCAAGGTCGGTGAGCGACGGCGAGGGCAGGGCATAGAACACCGGGCGGCTGCGGTCGAGCTTGAGGGTGAGTGAGGACTGGTTGATGGTCTCGGAGCGCACCCACAGGTACAGGACGCGGCGCAGGGCGCCGAAGATCAGGCGGCGCAAGGGGGAACGGGTCATCGAGTCATTGCCCTGGCTAAGGGGTTTCGGGGTTTTTCCATGGCGTTAGTCTGCCGTATCTGCGTAAGTTCAGCAAAAATCGGCATAAACGCGGGGCGTCATCAAATATTTTTCTGGCCTGCCATATACTCGGCCTGCCGCTTGCTTGGTATTCACCCAAGCGGCGACGGCGCAGGTGGTGAGCCTGGGCCGGCAAGGCGATCTTCAAAATAAAAAACCGGAGTAGTTCAGATGTCGTCTCGTGAGACTGGGAATGTGAAGTGGTTCAACGATGCCAAGGGTTATGGCTTCATTCAGCGCGACGGTGGGGCGGATGTGTTCGTCCACTATCGGGCTATCCGCGGAGAGGGGCATCGCACCCTGGTCGAGGGGCAACAGGTGGAGTACGCATTGGTGCAGGGCCAGAAAGGCCTGCAGGCTGAAGACGTCGTCGGTCTCTGACCCTTCAAGCCTCAAGCTGCAAGCTTTCCGTGGAGCTTGCAGCCTGATGCGATCCAGCTTGCAGCTTGCTCTCAGTGTGTGCGCCAGGTGATTTCTTCTTCGCCGTCGGCGCTGATCCGTACCCAGCGGTCGGCATCTTCTTCCCCGTCTTCTTCAGCCCAGCTACCCGGTGCACAGCGCACTTCGACGTTGAGTGCGGCAAAGGCTGCGCGGGCGCAAGCGATGTCATCGGCCCAGGGGGTGTGCTCGCTTTCCAGGTACAGGCTGTTCCATTTCCCTACAGCCTTCGGTAACCAAGTGACCGGAATGTTACCGGCCATGCACTTGAAGGTCTGACCTTTCTGCTTCCATTCGCTGCACGGGCCCAAGGCCTGGGCGAGCCAGTCGGCGATCTGCTTGTGATCGACGTCGGCGTCTTTCAGATAAATTTCGATATCGGGTTGGCGCATTGGGGGCTCCGGGTGTGCTCAGTCTTGGCGCACAAAATAGTCATAACGCATGGAAACCGTCACCTCGAACGGCGCGGCCTGGTCGATCACCTGGGCGCGCTTTTCGGCGCTGGCGCGCCAGCCGTGTGGCGTCATGGCCAGCAGGTCGGCGCGGGCCTTGGGCGCGGCCAGGCTCAGACGGAATTCGAGCACTTCGCTGTGGGCGTGGGCCATGCCTTGGGGGACCAGGGCCAAGTGCTTGTCATCGGCGTAGGGGCGCACTTCATCGTAGAGCACTTCACGCAGTTCCATCAGGTGGCCGCTGGTCGGGCCTACCCGCATCAGGCCGCCACCCGGCGCCAGCAGGCGCTTGGCTTCGGCCCAGTCGAGCGGGCTGAACACACTGGCGATAAAATTGCAGCTGACATCGGCCATCGGCACGCGGGCCATGCTGGCGACCATCCAGGTGAGTTGCGGTGCGCGCCGGCAAGCGCGCTTGACCGCTTCGCGGGAAATATCCAGCGCATAGCCGTCAGATGCGGGCAAGGCTTGGGCGAGCAGGGCGGTGTAGTAGCCCTCGCCGCAACCGATGTCCAGCCAAGTGCGCGGCGCACGCTCGGCGGCCAGGGCTGCCAGGCGTTGCGCGACCGGGGCGTAGTGGCCGCCGTCGAGAAAATCCCGGCGCGCCTCGACCATGGCCTGGTTGTCGCCGGGGTCGCGGCTGTTCTTGTGCTGCACCGGCAGCAGGTTCAGGTAACCCTGGCGAGCGCGGTCGAAACGGTGGCCGGCCGGGCAGGCGACGCCATTGTCGAGCGGCGCCAGCGGCGCCTGGCAAAGTGGGCAGGCAAGCATCAGGCGAGCAACCGTACCAGGGTCTGGTAGTAGATTTCAGTCAACAGGTCGAGATCGCTGGCCAGGATGCGCTCGTCCACCTGATGGATGGTGGCGTTGACCGGACCAAGCTCGACGACCTGGGTACCCATGGTGGCGATGAAGCGCCCATCGGAGGTGCCACCGCTGGTGGAGGCCTGGGTGTCGCGGCCGGTGACCGCCTTGATGCTCGACGACACGGCATCGAGCAGCTCGCCCGGTTCGGTCAGGAACGGCAGGCCCGACAACGCCCAGTCGATGCTCCAGTCCAGTTGGTGCTTGTCGAGAATCGCCGCCACCCGCTGTTGCAGGCCTTCGACGGTGGACTCGGTGGAGAAGCGGAAGTTGAACAATGCGCTCAGCTCGCCTGGCACCACATTGGTGGCGCCCGTACCGGAATTGAGGTTGGAGATCTGGAAGCTGGTGGGCGGGAAGAACGCGTTGCCTTCGTCCCAGTGCTCGGCGGCAAGCTCGGCCAGCGCTGGCGCTGCCAGGTGGATTGGGTTGCGCGCCAGGTGCGGGTAGGCCACGTGGCCTTGCTTGCCGCGCACGGTCAGCTTGGCACCGAGCGAGCCGCGACGGCCGTTCTTGACCACATCACCCAGCAAGTCGGTGCTCGACGGTTCGCCGACGATGCACCAGTCCATGCGCTCGTTGCGCGCCTTGAGCACTTCCACCACCGCCTTGGTGCCGTGGTGTGCCGGGCCTTCTTCGTCGCTGGTGATCAGGAAGGCGACCTTGCCGCGATGGTTGGGGTACTGCGCGACGAAGCGCTCGCAGGCGACCACCATCGAGGCCAGGCTGCCCTTCATGTCGGCGGCGCCACGGCCGCAGAGCATGCCGTCCTGGTCGATCAGCGCATTGAACGGCTCATGTTGCCACTGCTGCACCGGGCCGGTCGGTACCACGTCGGTGTGGCCGGCGAAGCACAGCACCGGGCCTTCGCCAGTGCCATGGGTGGCCCAGAAGTTGTCGACGTCCTCGATACGCATGGGTTCGAGCTTGAAGCCTGCGGCGCCGAGGCGATTCATCATCTGGGCCTGGCAGTCGGCATCGACCGGGGTGACCGATGGGCGACGGATCAGGTCGCAGGCCAGTTGCAGGGTAGGCGAAAGCTCGGCTGGGGCCGTCATGGGGTACTCCGGGGCAAGGCAAGGCGGGGAAATCTGAGGGGCGTTATCTTATATCAAACACGTTGCGCCGACACGGTGTAGTGGGCGTGGGAGCCGCAATCCTGCACTGGGCTCATCGCAGGCTGTCGCCAGCTCCCACAAAAACTGTGCCCGGCCTCGGCATCATGGCCCGGCGCAGTCTTTGTGGGAGATTCTATGGTTTTTGTACAAGCCTGTTCTCGCCAGACATATCTCCTTGTGGCGAGCTCCCTTGTGGCGAGCGGGCTTGCCCCGCGTTGGGCTGCGCAGCAGCCCATTGGGTTTTCAGGGCTGCTGCGCAGCCC
>NZ_JABWRG010000106.1:0-16670 GCF_014268825.1 Pseudomonas sp. SWRI51
CCCAAGGGGCTGCTGCGCAGCCCAACGCGGGGCAAGCCCGCTCGCCACAAGGAGATATGTCTGGCGAAAACAGGGTTCAGCTCAACCCTGCCACTTGCCGCCTTCAACAATCACGCTTTCCGGCTTGGTATCGTCGCTGAGTTCCTTGCGCACGTACTGGTCATACAGCTTGAGCAGGAACTTCTCCTCACCCAGCTTGGCAAGCTCTGCGTTGACCCAGTCGCGCAGCTCGGTGTTGCCCTTCTTCACCGCCGGCGCAATCGGCGCTTCATCGCCCAGCAACTGCGGCAGGACGCGGTAGCCCGGGTTCTGCTTGGCCCAGCTGAACAGGATCAGGTTGTCCTGGGCATAGGCATCGCCACGGCCATTGGCCAGCGCGGCCAGCGACTCGCTGTTCTTCTCGAACTTGAGCAGTTTCCAATCAGGGTGATTCTTGGTCAGCCAGATATCAGCGGTGGTGCCGGTGGTGACGATGATGGTCTTGTCGGCCAGGTCGTCGAGCGTCTTCACCGGGCTGCCATCGGCCACGATAGCCTGCACCGCGACGCGCAGGTTGGGGTTGGTGAAGTCCACCGCCTCCTTGCGTTCCGGGGTGACGGTCATGTTGGCCAGAATCAGGTCGACCTTGTCGCTCTGCAGGAACGGGATACGGCTGGCAGGCTCCACGGCGACGAATTCGACTTTGTTTTCATCGCCCAGCAAGTCCTTGGCCAGGCGCCGCCCGATATCGGTATCGAAGCCCACGTAGCGGCCGCTTTCATCGACAAAACCAAACGGCGGCTTGTCGGTGAATACGCCAACGATCAGCTTGTCGCGGGCTTTGATGGTCTCCAGGTAGCTGGTGGCAGGCGAGGCAGCCGCCGGTTTGGCGGGTTCATCGGACTTGTTGCAGCCGGCCAGCAATGCCAGGCCAAGCAACGGGGCAAGCAGTTTGGTAAACGCGGTGGTGGTCATGACAGTTCCTTGTGCAGTGTCTTGGGCAGGCTTTCAACGAAAGAGAATTTCTCCAGGAACTGCTGCGCGCGTGCGCTTTGCGGCTGGGTGAAGAAACGCTCGGGAGGGTTCTGTTCAAGGATCCTGCCGGCCTCCATGAACACGATGCGGTCGGCCACCGCGCGGGCGAAGGCCATTTCGTGGGTGACGATGAGCAGGGTCATGCCTTCGCGGGCCAGGCCCTGGATCACCTGCAGCACTTCCTTGACCATCTCCGGGTCAAGGGCGGCGGTCACTTCGTCGAACAACATCACCTCGGGGTTCATGCACAGCGATCGCACAATGGCGATGCGCTGTTGCTGGCCACCGGAGAGCTGGCGCGGGAATACATCGCGCTTCTCCAGAAGGCCCACCCGGGCCAGCAACGCCTCGGCCTGGGCCTGGGCTTCGCCGCGCTCGCGCTTTTGCACCTTGAGCGGGCCAAGCAGCAGGTTGTCGAGCACGCTCATATGGCCAAACAGGTGATAGCTCTGGAACACCATGCCCACCCGCTGGCGCACCTGGCGCCAATCGGTGCCCGGCGCCAGCAGCTCCTTGCCGTCCAGGCGCAGGCTGCCGCTGTGGGCCTGTTCCAGGCCGTTCAGGCAGCGCAGCAGCGTGCTTTTGCCACAACCGCTGGGGCCCAGAATGACCACCACCTCGCCGGCTTGCACCTGCAGGTCGATCTGCTCGAGCACCTGTTGCTCGCCGAAAAACTTGTTGAAACCCTGAAACTCGATCAATGCGCTCATGTGTGGGCCCAGCGGCGTTCCAGCACGCGCGAGGCGGCCGAAAGCGGGTAGCAGACAAAAAAGAAGAACAGCAACAAGGCGCCGTAGATCAGCACCGACTCATAGGTACGCTCGATGATCTGCTGGCCGGCCTTGATCACCTCGACCACACCGATCAACACCGCCAGCGAGCTGGTCTTGATGATCCGCGTGTACAGGTTGATGGTCGGCGGGGTCATGCGCTTGAGCGCTTGTGGCAGCAATACGTAGCCATACAGTTGCCAGCCGGACAGGCCGATCGACAGCCCCGCTTCACGCTGGCCACGGGGCAGCGAGCGCAACGCGCCGCGCACCACCTCGCCCACTTCGCTGGCGCCCCACAGGCCCAGCACCAACACCGCGCACCAGAAGCTGGGGATGCTCAGGCCAAAGAAGATCGGCAAGCCGAAGAACACCAGGTACAGCCAGACCAGCACCGGGATCGCCCGGAACAGCTCCAGGTACACCTGCAGCGCGATGTTCACTGGGCGTTTGCCCAGGTTCGCCAGCACGCCGTAGAGCACCCCGCCCACGGTTGCGAAGAAGATGCCGAGTGCAGAAATGGACAGTGTTTGCAGGGCGCCTGCCGCCAGTTGCGGCAGCGACACCTGCAGCAGCTCAAACCCCGTACTGGCCATGTTGCAGCCTCCGTTCCAGGTAGCGCAGCAGCAGCGACAGCGGCAGGAAGATCAGCACGCAAAGCAAAGTCAGCACGGCGAGCATTTCGTAGGTTTTGTAATACAGGGCGATGTAGTTCTTGGTGGTGTAGAGAATCTCGGGCACCGCCACCGCTGACACCACGGTGGTTTCCTTGAGCAGGAAAACAAAGGTCGCGAACAGTGCCGGCAGGCTGAGAATGCTGGCCTGCGGCAGGATCACATGGCGCAGCAACTGGCCTTCGGACAGGCCGATGGAACGCCCGGACTCAAGCTGCGCACGCGGCACCGCCTCGACCCCTGCGCGCAGCACCTCGGTGAGGTAGGCACCGCCCATGAAGGTCATGGTGATGATCGCGGCGCCAAAGCCCGAGATCTTCACGCCGAGGCTGGGCAGTGCGAAGTAGACGAAGAACAGCTGGATTAGCA
Source organism: Pseudomonas sp. SWRI51 (assembly GCF_014268825.1). NCBI lineage: Bacteria > Pseudomonadati > Pseudomonadota > Gammaproteobacteria > Pseudomonadales > Pseudomonadaceae > Pseudomonas > Pseudomonas sp. SWRI51. The sequence continues at coordinate 2,828 of NZ_JABWRG010000106.1, forward strand.
ACGGCGTGTTACGCGCCAGCTCCACATAGCCTTTGACCAGGCGCCACAGGTAAGGCGTACGGAACACCAGGATGGCAGCATTGGCCACCGCGACCAGCAACGAGGTAAAAATCGCCAGCAGGCCGACCTGCAAGGTCACGCCCACGGCCTTGAGGAATGCCGGCAATGTGCTAAGCATGAAAGCAGTGTCGAAGCTCATGGAAATTGTCTCGGCACAGGGTCAAAGAGGTACGGCATGGGAAGTGTCCAGGTCGGCACGAGGGTCGCTCGGCGTCGTTTCACGGTAGATGGCAGTGTGCCGGTAAGCACGCCTAATAGACTTTAAAGGTATAAAAATTTTTTTATAAATACCTTTATTGCATATCGATAGCACCATCGAAACGCTCGGAAATTTCCTTTGTGCGCGTGGGACCTTTCCTAGGAAATGCCTCTCCAAGAAACGCCAGACTTTGACCTGATTAGCCCATCCCCGATAAAACAAGGACGACCTTGATGAATAGCCCCTGCTCGCCGACGTTCAACGAACAACTGCTATGGCTGATGGCATTGCGCCGTGCATTGGGGAATCAGCAGCCGGCGCGATGAACGCAGGGCCCTTGTAGGAGCGGCCTTGTGTCGCGAATGGGCTGCGTAGCAGCCCCGGCAATACCTGCGTGGAGCACAAATCTTGGGGGCGCTTCGCCCCCCTTTCGCGACACAAGGCCGCTCCTACAGAAAACCGTGATTACCGGGCAATCAGTCCGCTTCCAGCGCCTCTGGCTTGCCGGCAGCGCTTGCCTCGGCCCCGCGCCAGCGCCGAACGGCCTTCTGAAAGAATTGGCTGTTAGGCACCTGCACCAGCGCACCACCCGCTTCGGGGGTTTCCATCAAGGTGGTGTAAAGCAGGTTGATCGCGATCACCCGGCCTTTTACCCCCGGCTTGTCGAGGGTATCGACCAGCTCGACCACATCACCGATGCGAAACGGCCCGACGGTAAAGATCAGCACCGCGCACAGCAGGTTGGAAAGCACGCTCCAGATGGCGAAAAACGCCACTGCCGCCACCGCGACAAAACCCGAAAGCGCCGTCCACAGAACCGTGGCCGAAACCCCGAGGCGCTCCAGCACGAACAACACGGCGCTGCCCATGATCAGCCAGCGCAACGCGCCACGCACCGGCACCAGCAGTTCGTGCGGCAGCGGGTAGCGCTCGCCCAGGCTCTGCAGGGCGCGGCCAACCATGCGCTGCAAGACGAACGCCACAACCATGATCAGCAGAATCTGCAGGCCCAGCCAGAACGTATCCATCCATTGCCCAGGCAGCAGCGAGCGCAGCTCATCCATCAGGACAACGCCTCGATCTCGGCCTGCATGCTTTCGAGCAACTCCAAGGCTTCCATCCACGCCTCTTCAAGCTCGCCTTCGCGCTGCTTGAGCTGGCTCTGGCGGCCGAGCAGATCGCGCAGCTCGTCTTTGCGCGCAGCCTCGTAGACGCCACTGTCGCCCAAGGCCGCCTCGACCTCGGCCAGGGTCTTGTGCAACTGCCCAAGCTCGGCTTCGAGCTTGTCGGCGGCCTTTTTGTGCGGCGCCAACTGCTGACGCAGGGCGGCGGCGGCCTGGCGCTGGGCCTTTTTGTCGGTTTTATCCGGGTTGACCGGGGCGCTGCTAGCAGGCGCCATGCGCTGGCGGTAGTCGATCAGCCAGCGGCTGTAGTCGTCGAGGTCACCCTCGAAGGTATCGACCTTGCCATCGGCGACCAGCAGGAAGTCGTCGGTGGTGCTCTTGAGCAGGTGACGGTCGTGGGAGACTACCACCACGGCACCGGCAAACTCCTGCAACGCCATGGTCAGGGCCAGGCGCATCTCGAGGTCGAGGTGGTTGGTCGGCTCATCGAGCAGCAGCAGGTTGGGCCGTTCCCAGGCGATCAGGGCCAGCGCCAGGCGGGCTTTTTCGCCACCGGAGAAATTCACCACCGGCTCATCGACGCGGTCGCCATGGAAGTCGAAACCCCCGAGGAAGTCGCGCAGGGCCTGCTCGCGCTCGGCCGGGGCGATGCGTTGCAGGTGCAACAGCGGGCTGGCCTTGTCGTCCAGCGAGTCGAGCTGGTGCTGGGCAAAGTAGCCCACTGCCAGGTTCTCGCCGCGCACCAGGCGCCCGCCCAGCGGTTGCAGCTCGCCGGCAAGGTTCTTGATGAGGGTCGATTTACCCGCGCCGTTGGGGCCGAGCAGGCCGATACGCGCGCCCGGGACCAGTTGCAGCTTGACCTTCTCGAGGATGGCCTTGTCGCCATAGCCCAGGCGCGCCTCGGACAGGTCAAGCAGCGGGCTTGAGATTTTTTGCGACTCGCGGAAAACGAAGTCGAACGGCGAATCGACGTGGGCCGCCGACAGTTCTTCCATGCGTTCCAGGGCCTTGATGCGGCTTTGCGCCTGGCGTGCCTTGGTAGCCTGGGCCTTGAACCGGGCGATGTACTTTTCCATGTGCGCGCGCTGCGCCTGCTGCTTCTCGAAGGCCTGCTGCTGTTGCGCCAGGCGCTCGGCGCGGGTGCGCTCGAACGCGCTGTAGCCGCCTTTGTAGAGGTTCAGCTTGCGCTGTTCGACGTGCAGCACATGGTCGACCACGGCATCGAGGAAGTCGCGGTCGTGGGAGATCAGCAGCAACGTGCCCTGGTAGCCCTTGAGCCAGTCTTCGAGCCACAGAATGGCGTCGAGGTCCAAGTGGTTGGTGGGCTCGTCGAGCAGCAGCAGGTCGGACGGGCACATCAGCGCCTGGGCCAGGTTCAGGCGCATGCGCCAGCCACCGGAGAAGTCGCCGACACGCCGGTCCATCTGTTCGTTGCTGAAGCCAAGGCCGGCCAGCAGCTTGCGCGCACGGGCATCGGCGGTGTAGCCGTCGGCGCTGTCCAGCTCGCTGTGCAGACGTGCCAGCGCGGCGCCGTCATGGGCCTGCTCGGCGCCAGCCAGTTCGGCCTGCACCTTGCGCAGGCGCACATCGCCGTCGAGCACATAGTCCACCGCCACGCGGTCGAGGGTGTCGACCTCCTGGCGCATGTGGGCAATGCGCCAGTCGCCGGGCACATGGCAGTCGCCGCCATCGGGCGACAACTCGCCGCGCAGCAAGGCGAACAGGCTGGATTTACCGGCGCCATTGGCGCCGATCAGGCCGGCCTTGTGACCGGTGTGCAGGGTCATCTCGGCGCTGTCTAGCAGGCGCTGTGGACCACGCTGTAAAGTGAGGTTTGATAGTCTGATCATGATGGTCGCGGAGTCTACCAGCTTCCCCGACCACTGGCGCGAGCGAAACCATGCACACCGACCTGTGGAATCACGCCCTGGCCCTGTACGCGCGGCCCGGGGTAGAAACGGCCTGCCTGGCCTTGCAAGCGCTGGGCGGCGATGTCTGCCTGTTGCTATGCGCAACCTGGCTGCAAACGCGCAAGGTTACCCCCAATGCGCAGCGGCTTGCCGCGCTGCAAGAGGCCGCCACAGCGTGGCAACGGGAGGTGGTGGCGCCACTGCGCGCATTGCGCCAGCAGTGGCGCGAGCACGCCCTGGCCGACCCGCAACTGGCGGTATTGCGTGAACAGGTGAAGGGGCTGGAACTACAGGCTGAGCGCACCTTGCTGGAGCGCCTGGAGCAACTTGCGCGCCGATGGCCTGCGGGAGCGGGCGATGGCGAAGAATGGTTGGCCCGGCTGGCGCCGGACCAAGCCAGAGGCCACGACGCGCTGGATCAATTGCGCGTCGCTGCCCGGCAGCTTCAGGATGCCGAAGACGGCGTCTGAGCAGGGGTGCTTGCAGCGGCTGCCGGTGTGGCCGAGTTGGTGGCCGACGCCGGGGCAGTGCTGGCGGTTGGCGCGGCAGGCTTGGCGGCAGCGGGCTTGGCTGCAGGCTTGGCAGCGGCTGGTTTTGCGGCAGCTGGTTTTACCGGAGCCTTGGCAGCAGCAGGTTTGGCCGGGGCTTTGGCAGCGGCTGGCTTGGCTGCTGGTTTGGCAGCGGCAGGTTTGGCGGCAGCAGCCTTGGCCGGCGCTTTGGCAGCGACTGGTTTGGCAGCAGGCTTGGCAGGCGCTTTGGCAGCAGCGGTTTTAGCAGCGGCAGGTTTTGCGGCAGCCGTGCGGGCGGGAGCCTTGGCAACTGCGGGTTTAGCAGCAGGCTTGGGCGCAGCAGCCTTGGCCGGTGCCTTGGCAGGGGCAGCTTTGGCAGGGGCAGCTTTGCCAGCAGGCTTGGCAGCCGCTTTTGGCGCAGCAGCACGAGAGCCCAGCGCCTTGGCCGCAGCCTCACGCACTTTGCCAACACCCTGGGCCAGTTTCAGGCTTTCCTGGGCGTCACGCTTGAGCTGTTGAATATAAGTGCGGGTTTGCGCCTGGCGCTCTTTGAGCGATTCCAGCAGGCCTTCAAGTTCAGCGGCGGCTTTTTGCGCCTTGCCTTGGGCCTTGGCTTTGCCGGCCTTGGCCGAGTCTTGCAACTTCAGGCGGGCGGTGTGCAGTTTTTCCTGCGCCTTGCCGCGTTGTTTTTCCAACTTGGCCAACAGTTTCTCGGCATCCGCCAGCGCTTGGGAGCAGGCATCTTCCAAATGTTCGAGCAGGCTGCCCGAAAGTTGCTGGAGCAGGTGCAACGGCGTACTTACTGGCTTCTTTTTGGCCGACATGGTTTACCTCCTGGCTGACGAGAGTGCGGCTCATACTATGCTTCTGCTGCTACCGCCGCTAGGGCATGTTGACAGTATCAGTAGCCCCGCGTTGCATACCCGCACCCAGTCGTTGTCTTGCAGCAAAAAACAAGTGTAGTTGGCCGCTAATTGGGCGCGGATATTTCCACGTCAGGGTGGAGCAACGCTGGCATACTTCGCGCTCTTTGCAGCAGGAGTCGAGCATGTCTCGTTATTTAATGTTCGCGCTGTGCCTGGTCGCCCCGCTGTCGCAGGCCGCCGAGCAAACCGCCAGTGAAACCGACCTGTCCTACAGCATCGGCGCAAGCCTGGGTGAGCGGCTGCGCCAGGAAGTGCCTGGCTTGCAACTGGACGCGCTGGTAGAAGGCTTGCGCCAGTCTTACCAAGGCCTGCCGCCGCGCATCGACAAGTCGCGCATGGAGGCCATCCTGCAGCAGCACGATGAACAAACCAGCGCGGCCAACCAACAGGCCGCCGTCGACAAACTGCTCACCGCAGAAAAACGCTTCATGGCCAGCGAGCGCACCCGCGCCGGCGTGCATGAACTGCCCGAAGGGATTCTCTACAGCGAACTGGCAAGCGGCAGCGGCGCACAGCCAAAGGCCAGCGGCAGCGTGCAGGTGCGGTATGTGGGTAAGTTGCCCGATGGCACGGTGTTCGATCAGAACCTGCAGCCGCAATGGTTCAAGCTGGACTCGGTGATCGAAGGCTGGCAAGTGGCGTTGCCGCAGATGAAGACCGGCGCTAAATGGCGGCTGGTGATCCCGTCGGCGCAAGCCTACGGCGCCGACGGTGCGGGCGACCTGATCGCGCCCTACACCCCGCTGGTATTTGAAATAGAACTACTGGGCGTGGCCGACTGAATCAGGCCTGCACCGCACCCTCTTCCTTGTGCGCGTTGTGCAGCACTTCGATCAGGCAGTCTTCAAGTTCAAAGCGTTCGTGCAACAGGCTACCGAGCTTGCCGAGTTTCTCGGCAAAGCGCTCGGGGTCCGTGCATTCGCCTTTTGCGCAATGGTCGTTGAACGCCAGGGCAATCTGGGTGCTGTCATCGATGCGCGGGGTGATCTGCGTGGCCAGCTCCAGGCCGCGAGTATCACCAAAGGCCTTGGCTTCACTGACCAACTGCTCGCTGACCTCAAAGTGCCAGGCCGAAACGTAGTCGACCAGCAAGACGCAAAAATCGCCGTTCTGCTCTTTGTCGGCGAATGCAGGCTTGGCATCGCGCAATGCGCTGAAGGCCTGTATCAGCTCCTCGCGCTCCGCCAGCCAACGGTCGATTAGCTTGTGAACACCGCCCCAGCGTTCCTGGGCGTTCTGGCAACTATCGAGCATGGCGATCTCTTCCCTTCTGGATAGATGCCGCTGCACTTCGTGGCACCAGCCGTGGCACAAAAGTGGCGTCAGCGAGACGGCATCGAACAGTGTGTTTTCGGTATGCGTGCTGGGAGATTATTCCCGCGCGTCCTGCCCTTCAAGGTACGCAGAGCACTAAGTTCATACAAGCGTTTAATACCTTTCCTACAAACCACTGGTCGAGCAATGCCCTGCTTATTGTTCAGGATCAAGCAACGACCAGTTGGCGGAAACGATACGCCAGCAGCGAATGCAGCGCCGGCATGGCCAGCAGCACGAAAGCCAGCAGGCTCCACTCCGGCAGGGTCAGGTCAAGAAAGCTCCAACTGATCGACACGCACTCCGGGCTGCCCAGCAGCAAGCGGCCCAACACTTCACCCAAAGGCCGCGCCATCAGCGGCATCGGGCAGCCGTCGGCAGGCGCCGGGCCGCCCTGCAGCCACACATGCCGCCCGGCCAGCAAAGCACCGCCCAAGGCACATGCCGACGCCATCCAGGCATAACCGCGCCGGCGCGGGCCACGCAGCAGCGCCAGCAGGCACACCAGTGCGTAAAGGCCCAGCATCAACCGCTGGCTCAGGCACAACGCGCAGGGCGCCAGGCCCACCAGGGGCTGCAAATAATACGAGACAGCCAGCACCAGTAACGATGCCAGCAAGGCGGGGAAGTAAAAGCTGCGCAGGCGAGCCAGCGACATGGAGTGTCCACACGTGGGGAAGGGGTTCTGAACGGTAGAGGAAAGATGCGCTTTGTATCAAGGCGCTACAGAGGCGAATCGTCGCTGATTAGCGGCGAAAGCGTGCCGAACATGGTAGGACCGTTCTGACCCTGCGGAGCAAAATGGTGGGGCTTGTAGGACGGGTTCATGGCTGGCCCGCGCAAACGCGCAGGCCAGCGCAGGAATCAGGCACGCATGCCCTCAGGCAATGGCAGCGCCAGCAGGCGCTCGTCGAGCAACCCCAGCCCTTCCTGGAACAGCTGGTTGCTGCGCTCGGTTTCGCCAAGGCTGGCCAGCAAACGCGCAAGCTCGGCGCAGGTTTCCGGGTTGCGCTGCATGCGCAGGCTGCTTTCAAGGTAGTCGCGGGCCTTGCCCCACAGACGGTTCTGCAGGCTCAGCCGGCCCAGCGTGAGCAGCAGGCTCGGGTCTTGCGGGTGGTCCTTGAGCCAGCCTTCAGCCGTTTGCAGTTGGCGCACCGGGTCATCGCCACGGACCAAACCGTAAAGGCGCGCCAGATGGCTCTCGTAACTGCGCTTGAGCGCCGCACGCAACACCTGCTCGGCCTCGCCCTGGGCGCCCACCTGACGCAGTTGCTCGGCATAGGCCAGCACCAGTTGCGGCTCCTGGCGCTGGGCGTTGGTCAGTTGCTGCCAGGCGCGCTCCAGCGCCTGGCGAGCGGCTTGTTGATCTTCGCCACGGGTGGCCGCCAGGTTGATGTTCTGGCCCCAGGCACGCTGCTCCAGCTGGGCAAGTTCGGCTGCCGGCAGCACCTTGTGCTTGCGCAGGTCTGGCAGCAGGCGAATCAGCGCCGGCCAGTCGCCGCGCTCCAGGTGAAGGCGCTGCAACAGGCGCAGTACCTGTGCGTTGTTCGGGTGACGCTCCTGCATGGCGTGCAGGGCTTCGAGGGCGCCATCGTTCTCGCCACGGTCCATTTGCAGCTGCGCGTGGGTCAGGGCGACGGCAAGCTCGGCCTGCGGCTGGCGCTCCAAAGCACGCTCCAGCAGGTTGTCACGGTCTTCGACGCGGCCCTGCTCGTTGGCGGCGCGGGCGGCCCCGAGGTAGAACAGCAAGGGCTGGCGCTCGGCTTCGGCGGCGCGTTGCAGATGGCGCTGCGCGCTGGCCCAGCGGCCTTCGGCGAGGTCCAGCTGGCCTTGCTCGATGGCAATGCGGGTGCGCCGGCTACGGTTGCGCCGCGACCACGGGTTGACCGCGCCGCCAGAGGTCAGCAGCAGGCCCACCAGGTAGCGCAACAGCAGCAACGCCAGCACCCCGGCCACCAGCGCCGACAGCGCCGCCCACAGCCCCGACTGGTAGCGGAAGCTGCCATAGGCGATCAACACATAGCCGCTGTGCTTGGCGATGGCGATACCCAGCGCCGCAGCGATGACAATCGCCAGCACTGCCAGCAGATAGACTCGCTTCATGGTTTGCCCCCTTGCGCCTGGGCCGGCAGATGGCGGCGCTGGATGTACGCCTGCACCGCAGCCAGGCTCTCGCTCAGGTCGGGGGTAACAACCGACACGGGCTGCTCGGCCAGCTTGTTAAGGCTGTCGAGCATGGCCTTGCTCTGTGGGTTGTCCGCGTTGAAGTTGGCCAGCAGCACGCTGCGCGCGTCGTCCAGCGCCTGGTTGTAGACCTTTTCTTCGCCATTGAGCGCGGCCCACTGGGCTTGCTCGATGGTCAGGCTGAGGGCCAGGCGCAGCTGGTTGAGCGATTGCCCGGCAAGCAGCGGCCGCACGTTGTCGTCAGCATTGAAGTCGATCTGGAAGTACTTGGAAATCTCGCCCCACCAGCGCGACCAGCGGCTGCCGGCATCGCCGTCAGCAGTCAGCGCGCCCGTGGCATCGGCGCCACTGTTGAACTCCGGCGACTGGGCGCTGAGTTGCAGCACCTGCTCGCGCTGCGCGGCCAGCTTGAGGAACAGGCCGGTGCGGTCCGGTTGCTGGGTGCTGTTGAGGGTCGCCAGGCTACGCGCCAGTTGCTCGCGCGCTGCGAACGCGCCGGGGTCGCTTTGTTCGCGCAGAATTTCGTCGGCGCCTTCGACCAGCGCCTTGGCACTGGCGATGTCCTGCAACGCCGACAGCCGCAGGGTGGCCAGGCGCAGCAAGTGCTCGGCCTCGGCCAGGCGCCACTCCTTGCGGCTTTCGCCAAGAACGGTTTCCAGGCGCTGGCTCAGGCGTTGCTGGTCGCCCTGCAACTGCGCCACCAGGCGGCGGCGGTCTTCCAGCTCGCTGGCCGGTGGCAGGCCGGCCAACTGCGTAGTGAGCTGCTGCTCGCGCTGCTGCAGCGCGTCGGCACGCTGGTTGAGCGCTTGCAAGTGCTCAGCCTGGCCCAGTTCATTGCCTTGCAACTGACGCACCTGCCAGGCACCCCAGCCACCCACCCCGACGCCTGCGGCGCCGACCAGCAAGGCCAGCAGCGCAAGGCCGGTGCCGGAACGGCGCGCCGGTGGCGGGTTGGAGGTTTCTGGCGCTTCAGGCGCCGCGGGCTGTTCGGTGTGGGACAAGACTGTTTCGCTCACGTATCCATCCTTTGCATGGTGGCCCATCGCTCATGTGCGTGGCGCCTTAAGGGGCAGGTGCAGCGGTTCGCTGCACGGCTGCCAGCAAGGCCGCGGCACCTGCGCCGCGGCAATCCACAATCTTCAGTGCTCCCAGCTCGCGGGCCTGCTCGGCAACACGCGGGCTGGGAACGAACAACGGCAGGCGTGAAAGCCGTGGCCAATCCGCCCCCGCCAACTGCTGCAAGTGTGCAAGACCCTGCCCACTGCTGACCACCAGGCCATTGAGGCGTTCCCCATCGACGCAGCGCGCCAGTGTTCCTTGCGGGTAATGCGGCAGGCTACGGCGATACAGTTGCAGATATTCGACACTAGCACCTTGCTCGGCAAGACGCTCGGCCAGCAGTTCGCGACCTCCCTCGCCACGGGCGATAAACACCCGTGGCGCGGGCACGGCGAGGGCCTGGCGCAGGGCTGCCAGGCCGAGGAGTGCTTCGCTGTCATCGCCGGCTGCCGGGAAATTCACTTCCAGCCCGCGCGCCTTGAGAATGCCGGCGGTGGCTTCACCGACGGTGAACCAGCCCGCGTGGGGCGCGGCGATGCCGGCCTGGTCGAGTTGCGCCAGCAGCAGGCGTGCCGCGGGCTTGCTGACCACGATGATGGCGTGGGCCGAGGTGATACCGGCGAGGCCCAGCGGGTGCGCGGGGCCAGCCTCGAGCGGTTCGATGGCCAGCAGCGGCAGGCTGGCGCTGGCGATGCCGGCTGCGGCCAAGGTCTGCGCCAGTGCCGCACAGTCCTCTTCAGGCCGGGTCAGCAGCAGGCGCCAAGGGCTCACGGGTGCCCGGCCTCGCCGTAGACCTCTTGCAGAATGGCCGAAGCGCCCTGCTTGAGCAGCGCGTCGGCCACCTGCACGCCAAGCACTTCGGCCTGCCGGCGCGGGGCGCGGGCGTCGGCCACCAGCAAGGTGCCGCCCGAGGGCTGGCCCACCAGGCCACGCAGCCACAGCTGCTCGCCCTCAAGCACGGCGTAGCAGGCAATCGGCACTTGGCAGCCGCCGTTCAGGTGTTTGTTCAAGGCGCGCTCGGCAACCACGCGGTCGGCGGTGTCGAGGTGGTGCAGGGGCGCCAGCAGGGCATGGATTTCGCTGTCGGCGCTGCGGCATTCGATGCCCACCGCGCCTTGGCCGCCGGCAGGCAGGCTGTCTTCGACACTGATGCTGGCGGTGATGCGCTGCTCGAAGCCAAGGCGGATCAGGCCCGCCGCGGCAAGAATGATGGCGTCGTATTCGCCAGCGTCGAGCTTGGCCAGGCGGGTGTTGACGTTGCCACGCAGGAACTGGATTTTCAGGTCCGGGCGACGCGCCAACAGTTGCGCCTGGCGGCGCAGGCTGGAGGTGCCGACCACGCTGCCGGCAGGCAATGCCTCAAGGCTTGCGAAGGTATTGGAAACAAACGCATCACGCGGGTCTTCGCGCTCGCAGATGCAGTACAGGCCGAGCCCTTCGGGGAAGTCCATGGGCACGTCTTTCATCGAATGCACGGCGATGTCGGCTTCGTTTTCCAGCAGCGCGGTTTCCAGTTCCTTGACGAACAGGCCCTTGCCGCCAATCTTCGCCAGCGGCGCGTCAAGCAGCTTGTCGCCACGGCTGACCATGGGCACCAGCGTGACCTTCAGGCCAGGGTGCGCCTGCTCCAGACGCGCTTTTACATATTCGGCCTGCCACAGGGCCAAGGCACTTTTACGGGTGGCAATGCGGATTTCGCGAGTGGACATGAAGCGCCCCGATGCAGAGAAATGCCGCCGATGATAACAGCTCCGCCGGGGCCGCAAGCAGATGTGGGTCAATCGCCAACTCTACAGCTTGGGGGATTTCGGGCCTGCCATGCAGGCCATCGCAGGCTGGCGCCAGCTCCCACAGGGTCTGGGTCAACTCACAATATCGAGGCTGGACACATTCACTGTGGGAGCTGGCGCCAGCCTGCGATGAGGCCGTGACGGGGATGCTCAGAGCGCCTGCATCATCTTGCGCACACCCGCCACATGGCGCCGGCTGACGGTCAGGGGGTCGCCATCCAGGCCTTTGAGGTAAAGCTGGAAGTGCCCAAGCGGCGTGCGCTGCAAACGCTCGATGCGCTCGCGGGCCACCAGCGCGTTGCGGTGGATACGCACGAAGCGGTCACCGAACTCGTCTTCAAGCGCCTTGAGCGGCTCGTCCAGCAATACCTCGCCGCCTTCGTGGCGCAAGGTCACGTACTTGTGATCGGCAATGAAGTAGATCACCTGCGGCAGCGGGATCAGCTCGATGCCCTTGCGGGTGCGCGCGCTGATGTGGCTGCGCGGCTCGCCACCGCCATCGGCGGCAGGCCGGGTAAGCGCCGCCAGCTGGGTGCGGTTGGGTTTTTCGGCGCGGCGCAGCGCATCGCGCAGGGTCTGCTGCTGGATGGGCTTTTCGACGTGGCTCAGGGCGCTTTCGCTGAACGCCTGGCTGTCATGTTGATCGCCGGTGCAGAACACCAGAGCCGGCGGTGCTTCGCGCTCGCACAGGCGTGCGGCCACTTGCAGCCCGTCCAGGCCCGGCAGGCCGATATCCAGCAGGACCACATCGGGCTTGAGGCTCTCGATCAGGGTCAAGGCCTCCTCGCCATTGGTGGCGCTGGGCTCAAGTACCGTATAGCCCTCAAGCTCGCGCAGCAGTTGCCTCAGGCTTTCGCGGGCTTGGGGTTCGTCATCAACGATCAGGACATTCATAATTGCGCTGGATTCCTGAGTGAGTCTCGCACGGGTGTAGCGTAGACAGGTGTAGGGGACCGGAACGCGGTCACGCTCTAGACCCGTGCGAAGGCCAAAGATTCACTGGCCTGGCAGATTCAGCGCCAGCCCATTGTCCAACTGTAGACGGTCCGTGGAACACTGCCGTTCAATCGCAGAATATCCTTGGCACCCTTGTTACCAGACGATTCTCACGACCGGCGCCCTGCGGCGGCGGGCTCAACCCTGCTATTATCGGCGCCACTTTTATCCGTTCGCGCCTTCCAAGAGTGAATCCATGAGCACCGACAAGACCAATCAGTCCTGGGGCGGCCGCTTCAGTGAGCCCGTCGACGCCTTCGTCGCCCGTTTCACCGCCTCGGTCGACTTCGACAAGCGCCTGTACCGCCACGACATCATGGGTTCGATCGCCCACGCCACCATGCTGGCTGAAGTCGGCGTACTCACTGCCGCCGAGCGCGAAACCATCGTCGATGGCCTCACTACCATCCAGGGTGAAATCGAGGCCGGCAACTTCGACTGGCGCGTCGACCTCGAAGACGTGCACATGAACATCGAAGCACGCCTGACCGACCGCATCGGCATCACCGGTAAAAAACTGCACACCGGCCGTAGCCGCAACGACCAGGTGGCGACCGATATCCGCCTGTGGCTGCGCGACGAGATCGACCTGATCCTCGCCGAAATCACCCGCCTGCAACAAGGCCTGCTGGAGCAGGCCGAGCGTGAAGCCGAGACCATCATGCCCGGCTTCACTCACCTGCAGACCGCCCAGCCGGTTACCTTCGGCCACCACCTGCTGGCCTGGTTCGAAATGCTCAGCCGTGACTACGAGCGCCTGGTCGACTGCCGCAAGCGCGCCAACCGCATGCCTTTGGGCAGCGCCGCGCTGGCTGGCACCACCTACCCGATCGACCGTGAGCTGACCTGCAAGCTGCTGGGCTTCGAAGCCGTGGGCGGCAACTCGCTGGACGGCGTGTCGGACCGCGACTTCGCCATCGAATTCTGCGCGGCGGCCAGCATTGCCATGATGCACCTGTCGCGCTTCTCCGAAGAGCTCGTGCTGTGGACCAGCGCGCAGTTCCAGTTCATCGACCTGCCTGACCGCTTCTGCACCGGCAGCTCGATCATGCCGCAAAAGAAAAACCCCGACGTACCGGAGCTGGTACGCGGCAAGACGGGCCGGGTATTCGGCGCCCTGACCGGCCTGCTGACCCTGATGAAAGGCCAGCCACTGGCCTACAACAAGGACAACCAGGAAGACAAAGAGCCGCTGTTCGACGCCGCCGACACCCTGCGCGACTCGCTGCGCGCCTTTGCCGACATGATCCCGGCCATCAAGCCGAAGCACGCAATCATGCGCGAAGCGGCCCTGCGCGGTTTCTCCACCGCCACTGACCTTGCCGACTATCTGGTACGCCGTGGCCTGCCGTTCCGTGATTGCCACGAGATCGTCGGCCATGCCGTGAAGTACGGCGTCGATACCAGCAAGGACCTGGCCGAGATGAGCCTGGAAGAACTGCGCCAGTTCAGCGACCAGATCGAGCAGGACGTGTTCGCCGTCCTGACCCTCGAAGGCTCGGTCAACGCCCGCAACCACATTGGCGGCACTGCACCGGCCCAGGTGCGCGCGGCTGTGGTACGCGGCAAAGAGCTGCTGGCTTCGCGCTAAGCGGCTATGGGGCTGGCGAGCAATGCTGTGCCGGCCTCATCGCAGGCTATCGCCAGCTCCCACAGGGATCTGCGCCACACCTCAATATTGGGGCTGTGCGCGGCTTCTGTGGGAGATTCTATGGTTTTGTACAAGCCTGTTCCCGCCAGATATATCTCCTTGTGGCGAGCGGGCTTGCCCC
>NZ_JABWRG010000107.1:0-16495 GCF_014268825.1 Pseudomonas sp. SWRI51
AACCCCGGCGGGGCTGACATCACACCCCCGCTTCAAAGGTTTAACTGGAAGCTCAACCTACGCGGTAGTTAGGGGCTTCTTTGGTGATCTGCACGTCATGCACGTGGGACTCGGCCATGCCGGCACCGGTGATGCGTACGAATTCAGGCTTGGTGCGCATTTCTTCGATGGTGGCACTGCCGGTGTAACCCATCGACGAACGCAGGCCGCCCATCAATTGGTGGATGATCGCGGACAGCGCGCCTTTGTAAGGTACGCGGCCTTCGATGCCTTCCGGGACCAGCTTCTCGGCACCGGCCGAGGAGTCCTGGAAGTAACGGTCGGAGGAGCCTTGCGCCTGCGCCATGGCGCCCAGCGAGCCCATGCCGCGATAGGCCTTGTACGAACGACCCTGGAACAGCTCGACTTCACCCGGGGCCTCTTCGGTACCGGCGAACATCGAACCCATCATCACGCACGAGGCGCCAGCGACGATGGCCTTGGACAGGTCACCGGAGAAGCGGATACCGCCGTCGGCGATCAATGGCACGCCAGTGCCTTCGAGTGCAGCTGCAACATTGGCGATGGCGCTGATCTGCGGCACGCCGACACCGGCAACGATGCGGGTGGTGCAGATGGAACCTGGGCCGATACCCACCTTGACGGCGTCGGCCCCCGCGTCGGCCAGGGCCTTGGCGGCAGCGCCGGTGGCGATGTTGCCGCCGATCACCTGCACTTGCGGGTAGGTTTCTTTGACCCAGCGCACGCGGTCGATCACGCCTTTGGAGTGACCGTGGGCGGTGTCTACGACCACAACGTCAACGCCTGCAGCTACCAGGGCCGCAACACGTTCGCCGGTGTCTTTGCCAGTACCGACCGCAGCGCCGACACGCAGACGACCTTGGTCGTCCTTGCTGGCCAGCGGGTAGGCCTTGGCTTTTTCGATGTCCTTGACGGTCATCATGCCCTTCAGGTTGAACGCGGCATCGACAATCAGGACTTTTTCCAGACGGTGCTTGTGCAGCAGCTCGCGGACTTCGTTCTTGTCGGCGCCTTCGCGGACGGTGACCAGACGCTCTTTAGGCGTCATCACCTCGCGGACTTTTGCGTCCAGGCGGGTTTCGAAACGCACGTCACGGGAGGTGACGATGCCGACCAGGTCGCCGTTCGCCAGCACCGGCACGCCAGAGATGTTGTTCAGGCGGGTCAGGTCGAACAGGTCACGCACAGTGGCGTCGGCCTCGATGGTGATCGGGTCCTTGACCACGCCAGCCTCGAACTTCTTGACCTTGCGAACTTCGCCGGCCTGCTGCTCGATGGTCATGTTCTTGTGGATGATGCCGATGCCGCCTTCCTGGGCCATTGCAATGGCCAGACGCGCTTCGGTCACGGTATCCATGGCAGCGGAGACCAGGGGAATGTTCAGCTCGATGCCACGAGTCAAACGGGTCTTGAGACTGACTTCATTGGGCAATACCTCGGAGTAACCAGGTACAAGGAGGATATCGTCGAAGGTCAGGGCTTCTTGGCTGATACGCAGCATCGCGGGGGCTCCCGGGCGGGAAAAATGGAAGCGCGCCATTATACTCATGCACGGCGCGCCGCTCAATGCAAAATAAGGGCCTTCGGTCAGCCGTGTGGCAGTTTTACCTGCACCACCGCCACCGGCTGGTCGAGCCAGTCAGCAAAACTGTCGAGAAAGGCCTGGGTAAAACCGGCCTCGCCCCAGTTGTTGAAGATGAACCCCAGGTTGGAAAAGGCACATGGCTGCAGGTAAAGAAAGCCATTGATGTCATCTTCGAAGCCGCACAGCGGGCAGGTGAAGTTGTCGCTCACCCCCGGCATCCATTCTTCGAGGCTTTCGAACAAGGGCTCGCCGACCTCGCGCCGGCACTCCGGGCAGCCGGCTTCTTCGACAAAACCTTCGGTGGGGGTATAGATGCAGCGCTTGAGCATCACCTCAAGGCCGTTGACCGGCTCGCCAAACGGCAGCAGCTCGGGGCGCAGGGCAACCTTGCGGGCGCCCTGGGCCAGCCTGTAACCCATGCGGTTGCCGGTGCGCCCGCAGGTGGTCAGCTGCTCTTCGACGACTTTTTCGCGCACCAGCCAGCGCAGGATGGCCCGGGCGCGGGCTTCATGCGACGGCACGGTAGACAGTTTGGGGACGATGATGCTTTGCGTGTTCATGAACGAAAGGAGCCTGCAAACTGCGGTAATGGCGCAATTCTACCCCCTGCTTAGCTGCTCAGGTAGCGGCCGATCAATGCCAGGCCACTGGCCAGTACCAGCCAGGTGACCAGCCGCACGAAGGCCTCGCGCGACAGTTTCAGGCTCAGGCGCCGGCCAGCCCACAAGCCGATGAACATCACCGGCAGCAGGCAGGCCGCCACCATCAGCAGCGCGGTGTCGGCATACACCCCGGCAATCAGGAACAACGACAGCCGCACCAAGGTGCTGCAACTGATCAGCGCACTTTGCGTGGCGCGCACTTGCTCCTTCGCTTCAAGCCGCGCGCTGAGGTAGATGGCATACAAAAAACCGCCGCTGCCAAACAGCGCGCCGAACAAGCCCCCTGCCGTACCCATTGGCACCGCCCACAGGCCGGACAATTGCGCCGGCCGGGTTTTGACTGCCAGGCTGTAGATGGCATAGGCGGTAACGAACAGGCCCATCAGCAACAGCAGCAGGTCGGACTTCAAGTGCAGCAAGAAGATCACCCCAAGGGTGCAGCCCAGCGCCATGCAGGGCAGCAACCGCAGCAGTTCGCTGCGCACCACATCGCGCCGTGACGGCAGCAGGTTGCCAAACGCTGCGACAAAATCCAGCAGCACCAGCAGCGCAATGATTCGCGACAGCGGCATGAAGTGGATCAACACGGGGCCGGCGACCAGCGCGGTGCCGAACCCTGCGATACCAAAGACAATGTAGGCCGCGGCGATGGCCAGCAGGATGGGCAACCAGTCGAGGCCGGTAAAAGACAGTTGGGCAAGCATTGCGGCAGCTCCAGAAAAGACAGCTGAAGGTTAGCCAGTGACGAGCCATGCCGACTAATATGCTTTTTCGCTACAAGCCATCTCAAAAAGGCATGCCATGAGTTCGATCCGCCAATTGCGCTATTTTGTCGAAATCGCCGAAAGCGGCAGTTTCAGCGCCGCCGCCGAGCGGCTGTACATTGCCCAATCGGCGCTAAGCCGGCAAATCAAGGAGCTGGAAACCCAACTGGGTACCGCATTATTCGAGCGCACCGCCCGGCTGCCTCGGCTGACCGTGGCGGGCGAGGCCTTCTTGCAGCGTTGCCGACGGCTGCTGGCAGACCTCGACCAGGCCGAGCACCTGGCCCGCGAAATTGGCCAAGGCCTGCGCGGCAACCTGCGCCTGAGCCATTCCAGCACAGTGCCGCTGACTGGCCAGTTGCTGCAACGGCTCAGCGGGTACCTGGGTGCCAACCCAGACGTAACCCTGGAAATCGCCCAGCAGTCATCAGAGGCGCAACTCGAAGACATCGCCGAAGGGCGCCTGGATATCGGCCTGCTGCGCCTGCCGGTGCTGCGCCAGCACGAGGGGGTGGTGCTGCATGCATTGTTCGATGAGCCGCTGCTGCTGGCAGTGGCAGCGCAGCACCCGCTGGCCGCCGAGGCTTCGGTGCAACTTGAGCAGTTGCGCGAAGAACGCTTCATTTCTGTGCCGCACCGCCAGCGCGGCGGTTTGAGCTATCTGTCGGCATCGCTCTGCATGCAGGCTGGTTTTTTTCCGCGGGCGGCGCAGGTGGTGTCGCGCAAGACCACGCAATTGCAACTCATCCAGGCCGGTCTCGGGGTGGCGTTGCTGCCTGCCAGCATGCAGGACATCGCCCCGCCGACGGTGCGTTTCATCGCGCTGGCCGAGGCCTGCCAGAGCAGCGTGGCACTGGCCTGCCATCGCGATGCGGCCCCTTTGGTACGTCAGTTTGCCGAGGCAATGGGGCCTGCGCGGCCCGCTCAGACAGATGCTGAAACGGGGTAACGGTGCATCTGCGCGTCGCCTCCTTTATAGTGCCCAGCATGATCAAAGACCCCTTCGAACGACTCGGCCTGGACCGCGAAGTCCTCACCGTCAGCCAGCTCAACGGCCGCGCCCGGGTGCTGCTGGAAGATGTGTTCCGCAGTGTCTGGGTGGAAGGCGAGATTTCCAACCTCGCCCGCCCGGCCTCCGGGCACCTGTATTTCACCCTCAAGGACAGCGGCGCGCAGATCCGCTGTGCGCTGTTCCGCCAGAACGCCGCCCGTGTGCGCCAGGGGCTGCGTGATGGCCTGGCGGTAAGGGTGCGTGGGCGGGTTTCGTTATTCGAGGGCCGTGGCGACTATCAGTTGATCGTCGACAGCGTCGAGCCTGCCGGCGACGGCGCGCTGCGCCTGGCGTTCGAAGCGCTGAAAGAAAAGCTCAGCGCCGAGGGCCTGTTCAGCACCGAGCGCAAGCGGCCATTGCCTGCCCACCCGCAGCGCATCGGCATCATCACCTCGCCCACCGGGGCGGTGATTCGCGACATCATCAGCGTGTTCCGCCGTCGCGCGCCGCAGGTCGAGTTGAACCTCATTCCCACTGCGGTGCAGGGCCGCGAAGCCATCCGGCAGATCGTCCAGGCTCTGCAAATGGCCGACCGGCAAGGCTTCGATGCGCTGATTCTGGCGCGCGGCGGTGGCTCGCTGGAAGACCTCTGGTGCTTCAACGAAGAAGCCGTAGCGCGCGCTGTAGCGGCCTGCGTCACCCCGATAGTCAGCGCCGTCGGCCACGAAACCGACGTTTCGATCAGTGACTTTGTCGCCGACGTGCGTGCCCCCACGCCATCGGCTGCTGCCGAACTGCTGGCGCCCGACAGCAGCGGCCTGCAACAGCGCCTCGACAGCCTGCAGCGGCGCCTGCTGCTGCGCATCCAGAACCGCCTGTTGCACGACCGCCTGCGCGTCGATGGCCTGGCCCGGCGCCTGCGCCACCCCGGCGAGCGGTTGCGCCAGCAGGCGCAGCGTCTTGACGACCTGGACATGCGCCTGCGCCGGGCCTTCGCCCAGGACCTCAAGCAGCGCCACGACCGCCTCGGCCGGCTCGACATGCGCCTGGCCGCGCAGCATCCGGGGCGCAACCTGACCCTGCTCAGGCAGCGCCTGGACGCCCTCGGCGAGCGGTTGCCACGGGCCATGCGCGAGCTGCTCAAAGACCGCCGCCAGCGCTTTCAGGCGCAACTGCAAACCCTGCAAGTGGTCAGCCCCTTGGCCACCTTGGCGCGCGGCTACAGCATCCTGCTCGACGAGCACGGCCAAGCGGTGCGCAGCGCGGCGCAAACGCACAATGGCCAGCGCCTGACGGCGCGCCTTAACGAAGGCGAACTCAAGGTGCGTGTCGAAGACAACCACCAGACCCCGGTCACCCTTTCGCTACTGGACTGACACATGCCCCGTCTCTTTGCCTCCCTGCTGGCCTTCGCCCTGCTGCTGCCACTCAGTGCTGCCCAGGCCAGCTATATCACCCGCGCCCTGAACAAGCCGGTGCCCGGCGGCGTTGCCGTGGTCGACCTGGGCCCGGCGGCCAGCGCCCCCAGTGCCCGTTTCGATGGCAAGCCGGTGCTGGTGGTCAAGGAGCAGGACACCTGGCTTGCAATCGTCGGTATCCCGTTGACGCAAAAACCCGGCGCTGCGGTGCTGACACAGGGCGGCCGTTCGCTGCCGTTCACCGTTGGCAGCAAGAAATACCCCGAGCAGCACATCACCTTGAAGAACACGCGCCAGGTCAACCCGAACCCTGATGACCTCAAGCGCATCGATCGGGAGCTGGCCGAGCAAATCAAGGCCTACCGCAGCTTCAGCCCCGCGCTGCCCAGCAACCTGATCCTCGACAAGCCGGTCAACGGGCCGCTGTCGAGCAAGTTCGGCGTGCGCCGTTTCTTCAATGGCGAGGAGCGCAACCCGCACGCCGGCCTGGACTTCGCGGTGCCCGCAGGCACGCCGATCAAGACCCCGGCCAATGGCAAAGTGATGCTGGTGGGCGACTACTTCTTCAATGGCCGCACCGTGTTCGTCGACCATGGCCAAGGTTTTATCAGCATGTTCTGCCATATGTCGAAGATCGACGTGAAGCCCGGCCAGGTGCTGCGCCGTGGCGATGTGGTAGGGCGCGTGGGCTCGACCGGCCGTGCCACCGGGCCGCACATGCACTGGAACGTCAGCCTGAATGATGCGCGGGTCGACCCGGCGATTTTCATTGGGGCATTCCAGCCCTGATTGACCAGCGCGGGGCCGGGGTTTTCCGGTGGGCGCAGGCTTGCCCCGCGATTTGCGCAATCAAAAAGCATCAAGCAACAACCAATCAACAAAACTCATAAAGCAGACATAAAATCTCGCAGAAACAGCTTTTTTAAGCATTTATCTCAATTTTTCCGCAGTGCTTGCCATCCCTCACCCCACTGGTTAGGGTTGAGCACATGAAAATCTCCAGCACCCTCATCCTGCTCCGACAACATCGCAGCCTCAACCTGGTCAGCGCACGACTACCAGGCTGAATCCCGCCGCCCCGCCTTTCATCTCGTTTTGCCCGGCAGGCCCGATTCAGGCCGCACACAAAAGGATTGCTTCCATGACCATGCTCAAAGACCCGTCGAAGAAATACCGCGCCTTCCCCACCATCGACCTGCCAGACCGCACCTGGCCGTCCAAGGCCATCACCGAGGCGCCAATCTGGTGCAGCTCCGACCTGCGTGATGGCAACCAGTCGCTGATCGAGCCGATGGATGCAGAGAAGAAACTGCGGTTCTGGAAGACGCTGGTCCAAGTGGGCGTGAAAGAAATCGAAGCTTCGTTCCCGTCGGCCTCGCAAACCGACTTCGACTTCGTGCGTACCCTGATCGAAGACGGCCACATCCCTGACGACACCACCATCCAGGTGCTCACCCAGGCCCGTGAAGACCTGATTGCCCGTACCTTCGAGTCGCTGCGCGGCGCCAAGAAGGCCATCGTCCACCTGTACAACGCCACCTGCCCGTCGTTCCGCCGCATTGTCTTCAACCAGGACAAGCAAGGCGTCAAGGACATCGCCGTCAACGCCGCCAAGCTGTTCGTCAAGTACGCAGCGCAGCAGCCAGAAACCCAGTGGACGTTCCAGTACTCGCCAGAAACCTTCAGCGCCACCGAACTTGAGTTCGCCAAAGAGGTGTGTGACGCGGTGATCGAGGTGTGGAACCCGACCCCTGAACACAAGATCATCCTCAACCTGCCGGCTACCGTTGAAGTGGCCACGCCGAACGTCTACGCCGACCAGATCGAGTGGTTCTGCCGCAACGTCAGCCGCCGCGACAGCGTGATCATCAGCCTGCACTGCCACAACGACCGAGGCACCGGCATCGCTGCCACCGAGCTGGGCCTGATGGCCGGTGCCGACCGCGCCGAAGGCTGCCTGTTCGGCAACGGCGAGCGTACCGGCAACGTCGACCTGGTGACCTTGGCGCTGAACCTCTACACCCAAGGCATCGACCCACAACTGGACTTCTCCGACATCGACGGCGTGCGCAAGGTGGTCGAGGAGTGCAACCAGTTGCCGGTGCACCCGCGTCACCCGTACGTGGGCGACCTGGTCCACACCGCATTCTCTGGCTCCCACCAGGACGCCATTCGCAAAGGCCTCACCAAGCAGCAGGAAGGCGAGCTGTGGGAAGTGCCGTACCTGCCGATCGACCCGGCCGACATCGGCCGCAGCTACGAGGCGGTCATCCGCGTCAACAGCCAGTCGGGCAAAGGCGGCATCACCTACCTGCTCGAACAGGAATACGGCATCAGCCTGCCGCGCCGCATGCAGATCGAATTCAGCCAGGTGGTACAGGGTGAAACCGACCGCCTGGGCCTGGAAATGACCGCCCAGCAAATCTACAAGCTGCTGCACAAGGAATACCTGCAGGCCAACGCCCCGTACGCCCTGGTCAGCCATCGCCTGCAAGAAGAAAACGGCAGCAGCAAGGTGGAAGTGGAAGTGGCCGGTGAAGGCGAAACCAACCTGCACTGGCACGGCAAGGGCAACGGCGCCCTGGAAGCGCTGGCCGCCTGCATGCCGGTAGCTGTGGAAATCATGGACTACAACGAGCACGCCATTGGCGCCGGCACCAACGCCAAGGCTGCGGCCTACATCGAGCTGCGCGTTGCCGGTGGCCGCCCGGTGCATGGCGTGGGCATCGATGAAAACATCACCACGGCAAGCTTCAAGGCGCTGTTCAGTGCCCTGAACCGCTCGCTGAGCCAGGAAGAGGCGAAAGCCGCCTAAGGCCAACGCCTGTGCAAAAGCCCGCAGCGATGCGGGCTTTTTTGTGCGCGCAGGCTTTGTTGCCAAGGCCATCATTTTGCCGCGCAGACTGGATATACTGCGCCAGCCCTTCCCCCCCTCATGCAAGGACACCCATGAGCCACCTGCAGGACTGCACCCGATGAGTGTTTCGCTGAGCGAACAGATCGGTGCCATGGCCCTGGTCGATCAGCTTCGCCATCGCGAGATGGAAATCCAGGAGCACCTCGACCTGCCGCAACGCCGCGCCGAAGTGGCCGAGCGCATCCGCACCTATTACCAGAACAGCGGCATCAGCTTTGACGACGCGCAGATAGAAGAAGGCGTGCACCAGTTCTTCTCGCGCCGGCTAATGTTCGAAGCCCCGCCCCTGGGCCGCGTGCAACGCCTGCTGGTGCGCCTGATCATGGCCCGCCGCAAGCTGCTGAGCTGGGCCGGCGCCGCGCTGCTGACAGCACTGCTGAGCCTGGGTAGCTTCGCCCTGATGGAGCGGCGTCAGAACCTCATGGTGGAGCGGAACGCGCACCAGTTGATCCTCGACAGCCGCAGCTTGCAAAACGACATCGCCCTCCAGCGCCAGCGCCTTGAGCAGGTGCGGGCACGCCTCAAAGCCAAGCCGCAGGCGCTGGTGGCAGACCTGGCCGAGAAGATCGAGCTCAGGCTGCCCAAGGCCTTGCCTGCGCCCATCGAGCTGCCGGCGTCGATCGACCGCGACAACCGCGGCCCGCTCAACGCCCGCATCAGCCAGGCGCAGGCCGAGCTGAACGCTGCGCGCGAGAACGTCACTTCCGCGACCCGCCGCTTGAACCGAGTGGACAGCGTCTACGCGAGCCTGGACTACCAGCAGCAAGTGCTCACCCGCCTCGACGCCATGCCGCTGTCCGCCGCCGATCGCAAACTACTGCTCGCCTGGAACACAGAAGCCAGCAACGACATCGCCGCGCTACGCCTGAAAAAAGCCAACGCTACCCTCAATGTACTCAAGGACTACCTTGATTATGCTGCGCGCCCGCTGAGCATCGAGCTGGTTGATCGGCCCGGGGTCAAGTCCGGGGTCGAGCGCTGCTACGAGGCGGCCGGGTGCAGCAAGAACAGCACCCGCGGCAAGAGCTGGTACCTGGTGGTCGAGCCGCTCGACGCCACGAGCAAGCCGGCGAGGATGCCGGTTACCAGCGTGGAAACCGGCCAGACCCAGTGGGCCGACCTGTTCGCCGTGCGCGTCAGCCGCGAGGAATATCTCAAGGTGCGCCAGGACAAGCTCGACGACGGCCATATCAGCGAGCGGATGATGGGCAGCAAACCGGCCAACAGCCTGATGCCCCTCTTCAATCAACGCACCAGCAGTATCCCTGACATGATCCTGGAGTGGTAAGCCCATGACCCCGAGCGCACTCTTTCGCGCCCTCGAAGACAACTCGCGCCAGGCCGAACAGCAACTGCGCGAGGCCGAGCAGGCGCTGTATGAAGGGTCCGAGCAACAGGCCCGGCTGGAACAGCGGATCGCCTCGAGGCTAGGCGATATCGTCAGCCTGCAACTGCAGGACACCGCCGCCCTGGATGAACGCTCACGCCAGCAGCTGGAGCAACGTGAGCAGGCCCAGGCCGCACTGCTGCAGACCTTGGAGCAGGCAGAGCGGATCATCGGCAATACGCTGACCAAGCACTATGCCCTGCGCCAGGACATCGCCAAGCTGGATGCCCAGGCCCAGGAGCACCTTGAACAAGACCCGGCCTCGCGCCAGTTGCTCAGCCAGCTCGAAGCCGCCCAACAGGCCGAACAGAGCGCCCACAGCGGCTACCAGGAAATTCGCGATGAATGCGCGAGCAAGTTGCAAGGCTACGCCGGCAACCCGCTGTACGCGTTCCTCAAAGCCCGCCACTACGGCACCCAACACTACCGCCCCTACCCACTGCAGCGCGCGCTGGACAACTACCTGGCCCGGCGCGTCGACTTTCATGCCAACCTGGCCAATGAGCAGATGCTGCTGGCCATGCAGGCACGCAACGAATCGTTGCGCCCGGCCCGCAGCACGCTGCGCGAGCAACTCGAGGCC
The DNA here is from genome assembly GCF_014268825.1 of Pseudomonas sp. SWRI51. Taxonomy (NCBI): domain Bacteria; kingdom Pseudomonadati; phylum Pseudomonadota; class Gammaproteobacteria; order Pseudomonadales; family Pseudomonadaceae; genus Pseudomonas; species Pseudomonas sp. SWRI51. The sequence continues at coordinate 10,329 of NZ_JABWRG010000107.1, forward strand.
CAATACCAACCACTACTGGAGCAGGCCCGCCAGTTGTTCGGCATGCCAAAACTGCAAGCCGAGGAGCAGGTGCTAAGCACCCTGTTGAGCGAATCCAAGGTGCGCGCCGCGTCGCTGCAGGCACAGCTGACCGAGTTCGCCGAACAGCGCGACCCGTACCTGTCGAGCATTCGCCAAACCATCACCGAACGGCTCAAGGCTCGCCCCCTGGCCGAGCTCGTGGCCGCCGCCGCACAAACCCCGGACACCCGTGACGACGTGCTGGCAGCCGAGTTGCAGGTTTTGCACGTGCGCCTGGAAGACCTGCGCAAGGGCCAGAAAACCCTGCAGAAGCGGGTAGCCAATCGCCGCTTGTACTACGAACGCGCCAAGGCCATCGAGCACGCCCTGCGTACCGAGCATTTCCAGGACGCTCGCCACGAGTACACGCTGCGCCACTCCATCGAGCAGATTCTCGGCGAATACATGCGCGGCGCTGCGGACCAAAAGGCGATTGAAAAAATACTCAATGAAGGCCGCGAATACGTGACGCACAGCCACCGTGGCTCTACGCGCTCATCAAGCTCGGACAGCTCAAGCAGCTCAAGCAGCAGCAGCGGTTTCCGAACTACCAGCAGTTCAGGTGGTGGCGGGTTCCGCACTACCGACAGCTTCTAAGCCCATCCCATCCAGACACCTACTCATGCAAGGACTCCCATGAGCCAATACCTCGAACGCGCCCTCGAAGGCCTGCGCAAACTCGGCATTTCCTTCGGCCAGCCCGCGCAACCTGCACCGGTACTGATGCTGCTGGACAAGGTCGCGCACTATGACAACCAGCGCATTGCAGGCATTGCCGCGGTGTTGCAGCAGGCGACGCTGTTCAACCAGACCGTGCGTGAACAGATCGCCGGCATGGACATCTCCGACCGCTACCTGAACATCACCGACAGCTTCACCTCGATTCGTGAAGATGCCGCGGCCATGGCGTCGTGGATGGATGACGGCCGCCTGGATACCCTCGAACGCCTGAAGATGGCCTGGATGCACATGGTCCGTGGCTCGATCCCAAGCCGCTTCGAGGACATCCGCAAGCACTACCTGGATGTCAGCCTGGCCGCCAGCGACCAGATCCGCCGCGAAAGCCTGATTCTTGAGTCGTACATGGATTTCCGCCTGGCGATGAAAACCGCCGAAGTGGACGCACAGCAAGTGCTGGCCCTGGCCGGCAACGCCCTGCAAGAGCGCACCCAGGCGCTGGACGCCGCCAACGCCAGCGTCGCGGCCGCCGAAGGTGCAGACCCCGCCAGCCGCGCCGCGCTGGAACTGAGCCGCGACGAAGCGGTACGGGCGCTGCAGAACGAAGACAAGAGCTACCAGATCGTCAAGGACATCGCCGATGACCTGCGCGTGGGCTACAACACCGCCGAGATGGTGTTTGCCCGCATCAGCCAGGTGCATGTGGTCAAGGAGCGCCAGTACCAGCGCATGGTGTCGTTCTTTGCCACCAACGAGGTGGTGCTCACCAGCCTGGCGGTGTCGTTCACGGCCAACCAGGGCATGGCCGAAGCCACCCACACCCTCAACGCCACCACCGACGGCATCAACAAGGGCCTGGAAGCCCTGGGCGAGTTGGGCAACAAGCAACTGGGCGCGGCCATGAAAGCCAGCTACGGTTCGACCCTGCGGGTGGAATCGGTGCGCGCCCTGGCCCAGGCTACCCTGGACTTCCAGAGCGACATGAAAGGCCTGACCGCCACCTACCGCGCCGAGTCGAGCAAAGCGGCACAGGAAATTGCCGACGCCGTCGAGGATGCCAAGCGCGCGTTCTCTGCACTGCTGACCAAAGCCGCGCAGTAACGCGCCGAGCTGTAGAAAAAGCTGAATGTGGGAGTTTCTATGGTTTCGGGCAAGTCGCTTTTGATTGTGTAGGGGCGGCCTTGTGCCGCGAAAGGACTGCGAAGCAGCCCCAGCGATTCTGGTGGGTGCTCAGATCCTGGGGCTGCTTCGCAGCCCTTTCGCGGCACAAGACCGCTCCTACACTGACCGCGTAGACGGCATCGATATGGGGATGGGCGAGTTCTGTGGGAGCTGGCGATAGCCTGCGATGAGGCCGGCACAGGCTTGCACAGAACCATGACGCTATTCGAAAGCACAGCTCATAAGACCCTGTATCTTGTCAGTCTCCTCACCTGGCGCCACACTATCGCCCATGAAAACCTTCACGCCCAGCTACCTCAAGCACCAGTTCCTGATCGCCATGCCGCACATGGCCGATCCGAACTTCGCGCATACGCTGACGTACATCGTCGAACACAACGAGAACGGCGCCATGGGGCTGGTGATCAACCGCCCGCAGGAACTGAACCTGGCCGATATCCTCGAGCAACTGCGCCCGGATGACACGCCGCCGCCCTCCACCCTTCACGTGCCCATCTACCAGGGCGGCCCGGTGCAGACCGACCGCGGCTTCGTGTTGCACAGCAACGAATGCAGCTTCCAGGCAACCGTGGCACTGCAAGGGCTGTCGCTGACCACCTCGCAGGACGTACTGCTGGCCATCGCCGCAGGTGTTGGCCCCAAGCAGAGCCTGATTACCCTCGGCTACGCCGGCTGGGAAGCGGGCCAGCTTGAAGCAGAGCTGGCCGACAACGCCTGGCTCAACTGCCCGTTCGACGCCGACATCCTGTTCGCCACTGCCAGCGACCTGCGCCTTGGCGCTGCGGCGCAGAGCCTGGGGATCAACCTGAGCCTGCTGACCAGCCAGGCGGGGCACGCCTGATGGCCGAACTGCGTCTGCTACTGGGCTTTGACTACGGCACCAAACAGATCGGCGTGGCGGTCGGCCAGGTCATTACTGGCCAGGCCCGCGAACTGTGCACCCTCAAGGCGCAAAATGGTGTGCCGGACTGGAACCAGGTCGAAAAGCTCATCAAGGAATGGAAGCCCGACGCCATTGTCGTGGGCCTGCCACTGAACATGGACGGTACCCCCAGCGAGATGAGCGAGCGCGCCGAGAAGTTCGCCCGCCGCCTGCATGGGCGCTACAACCTGCCGGTACACACCCACGACGAGCGCCTGACCACCTTCGAAGCCAAGGGTGAGCAAATGGCCCGTAGCGGGCGTCACGGCAGTTACCGCGACAACCCGGTCGATGCCATCGCCGCCGCCCTGCTGCTGCAAGGCTGGCTGGAGGCCAATATCTGAACCCGCTTTGCCGCCGGAGCTACCCGGCGCCCCGCCCCAGGAGCACGCAATGAGCCTACCCGATCCCGCCGCGCTGATCCGGCAGATGGCCGTCGACCTACGCGCCCATCTGGCCCGCCGCGCCATCGAGCAACCGCGTTTCATCGGCATCCGCACAGGCGGCGTGTGGGTCGCCCAGGCCCTGCAGGCCGAACTTGGCGATGCCAGCGCGCTCGGCACCCTGGACGTGTCGTTCTACCGCGATGACTTCAGCCAGAACGGCCTGCACCCACAAGTACGCCCCTCGGAGCTGCCATTTGAAATCGAAGGCCAGCACCTGGTGCTGATCGACGACGTACTGATGAGCGGCCGGACCATCCGCGCCGCGCTCAACGAGCTGTTCGACTACGGCCGCCCCGCCAGCGTAACGCTGGTGTGCCTGCTCGACCTCGATGCTGGCGAACTACCGATCCGCCCCAATGTGCTCGGCGCGACGCTGTCGCTGGCCGCCCATGAACGGGTAAAATTGACCGGCCCCGCACCGCTCGCCCTCGAGCGCCAGGACCTCGCCCCTGCTTCCGTCCTTTAAGAGTCCCCCGCGATGACGCCATTCGACGCCAAGCGCCCGCTGCAGCTCAATGATCAGGGCCAGCTGCGCCACTTCCTCTCGCTCGACGGTTTGCCCCGCGAACTGCTCACCGAGATTCTCGACACCGCCGACTCGTTCCTTGAAGTCGGCGCCAGGGCCGTGAAAAAGGTCCCGTTGCTGCGCGGCAAGACCGTCTGCAACGTGTTCTTCGAAAACTCCACGCGCACCCGTACCACCTTCGAGCTGGCTGCTCAGCGCCTGTCAGCGGATGTCATCAGCCTGAACGTGTCGACCTCCTCGACCAGCAAGGGCGAGACGCTGTTCGACACCCTGCGCAACCTTGAGGCCATGGCCGCCGACATGTTCGTGGTGCGCCATTCCGACTCGGGCGCGGCGCACTTCATCGCCGAGCACGTGTGCCCGGACGTTGCCGTGATCAATGGCGGTGACGGACGCCATGCGCACCCGACCCAGGGCATGCTCGACATGCTGACCATTCGCCGGCACAAAGGCAGCTTCGAGAACCTGTCGGTGGCGATTGTCGGCGATATCCTGCATTCGCGCGTGGCCCGCTCGGACATGCTCGCGCTCAAGGCGCTGGGCTGCCCGGACATCCGCGTGATCGGCCCGAAAACCTTGATCCCGATCGGCATCGAGCAATACGGCGTGAAGGTCTACACCGACATGGCAGAAGGCCTCAAAGACGTCGATGTGGTGATCATGCTGCGCCTGCAACGCGAACGCATGGCCGGCGGCCTGCTGCCCAGCGAAGGCGAGTTCTACCGCCTGTTCGGCCTGACCACCGCGCGCCTGGCCGGGGCCAAGCCCGATGCCATCGTCATGCACCCAGGCCCGATCAACCGCGGCGTTGAAATCGAATCTGCGGTAGCCGACGGCAAGCACTCGGTGATCCTCAACCAGGTGACCTATGGCATCGCCGTGCGCATGGCGGTGCTGTCCATGGCCATGAGCGGGCAGAACGCGCAACGTCAATTCGACCAGGAGAACGCCCAGTGACCCTCAGCATTCTTGGCGCCCGGGTCATCGACCCCAACAGTGGCCTGGATACCGTTACCGACCTGCACCTGGACGCCGGCCGTGTGGCCGCCATTGGCGCAGCACCTGCAGGCTTCAGCGCCAGCCGCGTGATCGAGGCCGCTGGCCTGGTTGTCGCCCCCGGCCTGGTCGACCTCGGCGTGTCGCTGCGCGAGCCTGGCTACAGCCGCAAAGGCACCATCGCCAGCGAAACCCGTGCAGCGGTAGCCGGCGGCGTCACCAGCCTGTGCTGCCCGCCACAGACCAAACCGATTCTGGATACTTCGGCAGTTGCCGAGCTGATCCTTGACCGCGCCCGTGAGGCGGCCAACAGCAAGGTGTACCCGATTGGCGCCCTGACCAAGGGCCTGGAAGGCGAGCAACTGGCCGAACTGGTGGCGCTGCGCGACACCGGCTGCGTGGCGTTCGGCAACGGGCTCAACCAGATCCCCAACAACCGTACCCTGGCCCGTGCGCTGGAATACGCGGCCACCTTCGACCTGACTGTGGTGTTCCATTCCCAGGACCGTGACCTGGCCCAGGGCGGCCTGGCCCACGAAGGCCCGATGGCCAGCTTCCTCGGCCTGCCCGGCATCCCTGAGAGCGCCGAGACCGTGGCCCTGGCGCGCAACTTGCTGCTGGTCGAGCAGTCTGGCGTGCGTGCGCACTTCGCCCAGATCACCAGCGCCCGTGGCGCGCAGCTGATCGCCCAGGCCCAGCAACGCGGGCTGCCGGTCACCGCCGATGTGGCGTTGTACCAGCTGATTCTGACCGACCAGGCGCTGCGCGATTTCTCAAGCCTCTACCATGTGCAACCGCCGCTGCGCAGTGCGGCTGACCGTGACGGGCTGCGTGAAGCGGTCAAAACCGGGGTTATCCAGGCGATTTCGAGCCATCACCAGCCCCATGAGCGCGACGCCAAGCTGGCGCCGTTCGGCGCCACGGAGCCGGGTATCAGCAGTGTGGAACTGCTGCTGCCACTGGCCATGACCCTGGTCGAAGACGGCCTGCTGGACCTGCCAACGCTGCTGGCGCGCCTGTCCAGCGGCCCGGCTGCGGCCATGCGCCTGCCCGCGGGTGAGCTGAAAGTCGGCGCGGCTGCGGACCTGGTGCTGTTCGACCCGAGCGCCTCAACCGTTGCCGGCGAGCAATGGTATTCGCGCGGCCAGAACTGCCCGTTCATCGGCCACTGCCTGCCGGGCGCTGTGCGCTACACCCTGGTCGACGGGCACGTCTGCTTCGAGGCCTGATAAACGCCTATCGCGGGGCAAGCCCGCTCCCACGGGCGCACCTTCAGCTACGTGGGAGATTCTATGGTTTTGTACAAGCCTGTTCCCGCCAGATATATCTCCTTGTGGCGAGCGGGCTTGCCCCGCGT
>NZ_JABWRG010000108.1:0-16382 GCF_014268825.1 Pseudomonas sp. SWRI51
GGGCTGCGCAGCAGCCCCTGGGGCTTTCAGGGCTGCTGCGCAGCCCAACGCGGGACAAGCCCGCTCGCCACAAAGGAGCTCGCCACAAGAAGATATGTCTGGCGGGAACAGGTTTGTACAAAACCATAGAATTTCCCACAGCGACCGCGCACAGCCACTATCGAGGCCAGGCCCGGAACCCTGTGGGAGCTGGCGACAGCCTGCGATGAGGCCAGGACAGGATTGCACAAAACCAGAGAAGCTCCCATGCAGACAGTCACTCCCGCTGCGTTTCAACGCAGAGCAACGCTGCGCCTGAGAAAACAATGCCGCTCACAAGCTTGCCTCAATAATACGTACGCGGCTCCACCTCGGCCTTGTTCAACACCGCGCCCACCAGGTTCGACTGCCCCAGATGGCGCAGGCAATCTTCAATATCCTTTTTGCTGTTACTGCCATTGGCAACCACCAACAGCACACAATCGAACTTGGGCAGCACGGTCAGCGCATCATCCGAGCTCAACAGCGGCGGCAGGTCGAAAATGCAGATGCGCGATTCGTAGCGGTCGCGCAAATCGCCGATCAGCTTGTTGACCTTGGCCGACGACAGCGTCTCGGTCGAAAGCGGGATAGGTTCGCGGGTCGGCAGCACCACAAAACGCGGCAACGACGGGTTGACCAGCACGTCCTCAAGCCCCGCCTTGCCACTGATGAACTCATTCAGCGCCTTGTCCATCGGCAAGCCCAGGGCCTTGCCCACACGCGGACGGCGCAGGTCGAAGTCCACCAACAGGGCAGTCTTGTCAGTGTGGTGGGCGATGCTCATGGCCAGGTTGACCGCCAGCACCGTCTTGCCCGCTTCAGGTGTGGGCGATGTGATAGCCAGCGTGCGCCAGCCGTTTTCCTCCATGGCCTGCAGCACCTGGGTGCGCAACAGGTCGAAGGCCCAGTTCATGTTCGAGTTCTTGTTATGGGCGACGATGCGCTGCCGCTCAAGGTGCTCGGCATTGAGCGGCACCACTTTGGTCTGCACATAGTCGAACGGGCCCAAGGCGTCAGGCTGGTCGAGCAACGGTGCAGGCTGGGGGGTGTCCGCAGTGCCTGGCGAAACGGGGTGGATGTTCTTGCCAACTGCCGGCGTAATCCTGTCCATCACTGCTTTCCCTATTCAAACCAAGCCATAGTCTTAAATAGCAGAAGATCCAGGGGCATGTAGAACAGATGGATGAGTAGCAGCATCAACGCGACCCCCACCACCCCTGCGATAACCACCGCCACCCGCCACTGCCGGCGCCGGGCGAGCTCCGCCTGGGTCGCAATGAACGGCACCGAGACCAGCACCCGCTTGCCCAGCACGCTCTCAAGCGCACCAGGGCCACGCACGCGCTGGTTGAGCATTTCCATCAACATCACCAACGCACCACCAATTGCCGGGGCCAGCACCACACCCAGCGCGACGATCTTCTTGCGGTTGGGCTTGACCGGTTTTTCTGGCAGGCGCGGTGGCTCCAGCAGCACGAAGCGATCGGCTTTGTTTTCCTGCTCCAGGCTTTCGCTGATCTTCGCGCCCATCTCTTTGGCGCGAATTTCTTCGTACTTCTTGCGCGCGTTGTCGTGGTCGCGCAGCAACGTCACCAGACCACGCTCCACCTGGGGCGCAGCGAGGATTTCTGCCTCGATGCTTTCCATTTTCTTGCCCAGGTCGCGTTTCTGCTGGGCAAGCGAGGCCAGGTTGGCCTGAGAGGCCGCGATCTTGGCCTGTGCTCGCGCCACGTCGATGTTGACGCCTGATACGCTGCCAGCACCCTTGCCGCTGGCTTGCAGCGCCTCGATCTTGCGTTTGACCGCCACCACGTCGGGGTGCGCTTCGGTATAGCGAGTCAACAGCCGGGCGTATTCGGCCTTGAGGCTGCCCAGGTCCTGGGGCTGGTCGGCGGGCGTTGTGCGGCTACCGTCGGTGCGGGTGGCAAGGCCTGCGTTGGCGGCCGACAGCTCAAGTTGCAGGTAACGCTGCTCTTCCTGGGCATTCTTGTAGTCGCGGTCGACTTCACGGAACTCAAGCTCCGTGCGCGACAGCATGTTCATGCGCAGGGTCTGGTTTTCTGGCAGGGCATTGGCGTTGGCCTGTTTGTAGTCGGCTAGCTGGTTTTCCAGCACTGCCAGCTCCGCCCCCAGCTTGTCGGCTTCCTGGGTGAGGAACTCGGTCGTTTCGGTGGCGCGCTCGGTGCGCTGCTTCATGTTCTCGTTGAGAAACAGCGTCACCAGCTCGTTGGCCACTTCTTTGGCGACCTCCGGGCGCTTGTGGTCGAACGACACGTTGAACGCCACCGTGGTCTCGCCGCGGCCCTTGACGAAGGTACTCAGGGTATTGACGCCAATGGTGGTGCGCATCAAGTCGATCTTGTCCTGCTCGCTGAGGGCGCGGCTGCTGTCGGTGAACAACTGGTACTTGTCGATGATGCGCAGCAGGTTGTCGCGGGTCATGACGCGCTGGCGGATCACCTCGATGCGCTCATCGGCAACGCTTGGGTTGGCGGTACCGACCAAGTCAGGCGAGATTTGCTGGGATTCCACCAGAATGGTGCCGGTGGATTGGTACACCGGCGGTACGCTCAGCGCCACAGCCACCGTGCCCACCAGGATCACCGCCATGCTGACGCCCAGCAACACAGCCCGATCCTTGACGATCGCGATGTAATCTTTGAGGGAAAGCTCGTATTCAGATTTCATGGCGATCACCAGGCTGATGGTCAGAGGTCAGGGAACCTGTAGGTCAGGGTCAAACCAACGATGGTTGCAGCAGCATCCGGCGCGCCGGATTGCTGGCGCTCCTTGTAAAGCAGCGCCAGGCGCAGGTCCCAGTACGGCGACAACTCGCGGCTGGCCCATACGCTGTAGGTCTGCAGGGTGTTCGGAGTCTGGCCTTTGCTGTCCTGCCACTGCGCATCCAGGCCCACACGGGTCAGTTCATCGAGCGCGTAGCTCCACATGCCATGGATGAGGTCGAGCTGGGCGAAACCGCCTTCGGCGCTGGCCACGGTGGTGCGCTCGGCGCTCAGGCTGGCATCGCTGCGGGTGCCGCGGTAATCGAGCAGCACCCCGCCCTCCCCGCGCCGTCCGCCTTCAGAGCCTGATACCTGGTTTACACCAATATGGGCGCGACCGGTCAGGGTGTCGGTGATCTGGTACTTGACCCCAACGCTTGGCGTGTAGCTGTTGGACGCCACAGCGGTGTCGGTCTGGTCGGGCTCGTAGCGGCGCAGGCGCAGCCCGGCGAACACATCGGTGCGCTCGCTCAAGGCGTAGGTCAGGGTCGAGGTGTTTGCCAGCTCGTCGTAACCGGTCAAGGAATTGATGTCATAGGTGGCGTGCGAATAACGGGTTTCGTTATCCAGCGTGGTGCGAGCACTCAGCGCCCGGCTGAAATCGCCGGAAAGCAGGGTCATTTTCTGCGTGCCATCGGTGGTCACCACCCCGGTGTCCAGAACCGTACCGGACAGCGTCGAGCTTTCGAGGTATTGGGCACGCAGGCCGAAATGGCCGGTTTCGGTTTCGCGCCGCCAGCCAAGGTTCAGGTCCGGGTCTTCGCGGTTGGCCTGCACCGAGGGGTCGGAGGAATGCAACACATGCACACCAAGCCCGAGGGTCAGTTGATCCGCGCCGAAGGTGCCGACCAGGTTGTAGTTGGGCTCGATGAGTGTACGCATCACACCCTTCTCGTCTGAGGTCAGCAGCAACGGGTTGCTGTCGTACTCCACTGTTGTGGGTACCACTACCGAGGACTGCCAGATAGCGGCCTGAACCAGGCCAGGGAACGGCAACATCAGTGCCGCCGTCGCAATACATGTTGTTCTGAAAATAGGCACAGTGCGATCTTATTCAAGTACGGTGGGCTCAGGGCACGATCAGCGTATCGCCTGCCTGAAGCTGGAAGTTGGTGGACATGTCACGGCCGGACACCAAGTCTTTATAGCGCACTGGCAGTATGCGCTGCGCGCGGCCATTACCGCGTACCACCTTGATGGCGGCTTCGTCAGCGAACTTGTCCAGACCGCCCGACATGCTCAGCGCCTGCAGCACCGCAGTCGGCCCGGCCATGGGCACCGGGCCCGGCTTGACCACCTTGCCTTGCACGTACACAAGGTTACCGGCGGTGCCGGTCACCACCACACTGACATTGGGTTCGGCAATGTAAGGCTTGAGCCCGGCAGTGACTTTTTTTGCCACGGCTGTGACATCCAGGCCCGCCACATCAACGCGCCCAGCCAAGGGGAAGGTGATGCTGCCGTCGGGCAGCACGGTGGTTTCCTGACGCAGCGAATCTTCCTGCCAGACCGAGATAAGCACACGGTCACCAGGGCTCAGCAAATAAGGGGATGAAGGGTCGGCGGCAAGGCTGGCGTTGGACCACGCCATCAGTACGCACAGTACAGCGAAGATTGAACGCACCATGGGGTCCCTCCTGCCAGGTCGGCATGCAAAGAGCACTGAATGAGAACTGCACACAACTTCTCGCTCCGGTCGCAGCATCAGTGGCTGCGCTGGCCTCGAACTTCCTTGAAGCCCGCTGCCACGGGCTGTTACTGCAAGCTCGCTGGCAACTGGAATATAGCAACGGTTGGCCAATTGACAAGCTGGCCGGCAATCGTCTGCCTCTAGACTTTGCTGCGGTTTGCCACGGCGACGAAACCAATGACGGCGAAGCCGAACAACCAGCCTGCGGTAGCCAATGGAATGACGTTTGCCTGGCTGATATAGGAGTCGGCAGCGCGTGCGGCGCCGCTCATGAGCACCAGCAGGAATATCGACTTGATAAAGAGTGTCGAGCGCATGATCCCCTCCTGAGAAAGAGGATAAACAACAGTGTCTGGGCGGGTTTCAGCGCGCAACTGCTTGGCTGGTAATTCGAGCTTATGGGCAGAGTGACACTACGTCAACGTTCCGACACCATGATAAAAATCAATCGCCCAAGGCCCCCACAGTCAAAATACCGCCAGCAGAAAACTGCATATCGAAAAGCCATCACCGATAAACTAAAAAGTCGGCAAAAACCGTGAATATGCGGCCATCGCCGCGCAAATATCAAAAACGAAAACGCCCCGGGAAAAATCTGGGGCGTCAATTTCGATCCCGCCAACTGTTTCAGCAATGAGAATGTAAACAGCTATTGCTGCTATCGGCGTCAGTGCTTCGGCAGCAAGTCCATTGTGCGCTCAACTTCGTTTATATCGATGGTAAAGCCATCGCCAACAGGGGTGCCGACCACAAATGCAAAGTGCTGCCCATCACGGTCGGTCATGTATTTGTAATAACTGATAAAGCGGTTCGGCGGTTGCAAGGTGAATACGGTTCCACCCGGTTGCAAAACGTTCACCCCATGTACCAACTGGCTGCCCTCCACGCCCATAACTACCCTCGCGCCTGCGCAGGCCGCAATGATGGTCGGCACATCCAGCCTGAGTGGGTTGATGACACGAAAGCCCCATGTGACGCGCATGTGCTCGGCCAACTCAAGCTCATTGCGCAGCAGGCGTAAATCGCCTTCGTGGCCACGCAGGATGAACACCCCCGGGTGTGGGGCATGCTCGACGTGAGTCAGCAACTTGTCGCCCATGGCTCGGTAGCGCTGGTGCCGGCTGCGGTTGTGGCTCACATCATCGAAAAGCACCAGCTGATGAAAGAACGCAGTGCGCAGGCGCAGCGGGTTCATGCCCAGCCAGTCTTCGTACGGCGGGGCTTGAGTAAACAGCGGGTAGCGTGCAGAAGGTGCCGTCGTTACCGGCACGCCCTCATCGCACGCCAGTGCGTAAGTCACGCAGTCTTCCATCAACCAGGTGCCGAACCAGGAGTTGCCGTTCTGGGTGCAGTAGATGGCCCCACGCTCGATTTCGTTTTCGACCAGCACGGGCGCAAAGCGCTGCGGCTTGAGGGTCAGCCAATGGCTGGCATTGCCTTTGTACAACGCGCCATCGATCAACCACACGTTCTTGATCAGGTAGCCACGGGTAGGGCCTTGCTCGATGCTCAGGCCACCCGCCATGGTGGGGCCGGGATGCACGTAGGGGTAGAAACGCTGGCCCTCCCAGCCGGTCACCCGCTCCATCTGGCCTGGCAGATAGATCGCTGGGGGCGACACGGTGATTTCGCCGGGCGCGATATCCCAGCGTTTGTCGGCGATGCTCTTGAGGTCGGCCGCCGGTTGTCCGGTCAGGCGCTTCCTGAGCATGTGCCGGTAAGCAGCCAGTGACCAGGCATGCCGACGCGCCAGCGCCGGGTGCTCCGGCCTTGAGATATCAGTTCCCATGCAATGCCCTCCGGGTCAAACCGTTCAGCTGGACAACACGCGCTCAAGCACCGGGGGCGAGGCAAACCCGGCGTAGCGGCTGCGCAAGGTATCGAGCAGGTGCTCGCCATGGCCTTCGCTGCCATATACGTAGATTTTGTGCAGGCCGCCGAATACCATTTCCTGATAGCGGCTGGCGACCTCTTCTTCGGTAGGCCCCGGCGGGATGCCCAGGTGCAGGGTCAGCTTGTTGCCTTCGACTGCAAATAATGGCGTATCCCAGAGAAAGCTCGCCCGCCCGGCCTTGGGCAGGCGCACGAACAGATAGGCATGGTTGTTCAGCCCATCGATGTCGCCGCCCCGTCGGCGCTTCCATTTCAGCAAGCCGTCATCAGGCCGCGCCAGGCACAGCCCGATATCGTAGTAGTCGTAGCCGTTCTGCAGCGCCCATTCCAAAGCCATGAAGGTGGTGATGGAGTTGACCTCGCGCAGTTTCTTGGCATCCGAGAACACCGCCTCGCAGTAGCCAAAACGCAAGGTGCTCCAGTAACGCTTGCCGCCGCGGGTAATCTCGCAGCCCAAATGGCAGGCCACTACTTCATCGCCCATTGTGATCAGGTCCAGGCGACCGACGCCCTTGGCCAGGCGGAACACATCATCGGTGGGAAACTGCGCCGCATGGATACCCTGGCGCGCTGTGGCGTAGGGGCGCAACAGCTCGCGGTCGGCCATGGCGATTTCGGCATCGTCAGTGGTTTGGCGCATCTGATACAGCGGCCTGTGCTTGCGGATACTGCGCCTCAGCTCGCTGTCGTAGCGCGCGGTGATGTCTTCAAGCGGGCGCCCCAGCGGCACCACGGCGCTCAGATAATGCGGCACCGACAAAGAACCGGCGGTGGGCACTTCGCTGATCATCACCACCTGCCGGGCTGCATCGGGGTTGGGGTCGGTGGCAAATTCGGGCTCGCTCTGGCGGTCCTTGCCCCCGATCAGCAGCTTGGCCATGGCGCGCTGCTGCTTGCGGCCCAGGTAAAGAATTTCGTAGGGGCTGTCGGGTTTCAGGCGAAAACGCGCCATTTCCCAGCGCCATAGACAAGCGCGACCCAGCGCGTCGCGTAACGAATTTGCAACAGTTCGCAATTCGTAGCGCAGTGAAGGGGAAACAAGCGTGCGCGCAGCACTGCCCAGCATTGCTTTCATATTTTCGTCCCTTTGCTGTGCCGTGCATCAGGGCGCTGCCGCCAAGCCCGGACCGGGCCTTGGGGTCGTTTAACACCTTGATATCACTGAATTAAACGGCTGCCACGGTGGGTATGACTGAAAATAAGTAAAGATGCCGGACCGCCAGCTGGCAAGCGGCCAAGTGATATCATTGCAGAATATTTCATGACGCCAGCCTTCCGCCGCCCGCGCCCTACTCCGCTGCCGGGCGGCGCTGCGCGTGATTCTGTTGCAACCAGACGCGCAGCGCGTCTGCCGGCATGGGCCGGGCGAGCAGATAACCTTGGCCCTGGTCGCAACCGGCATTGCGCAGAAAGTCGTACTGCGCCTGGGTTTCGATGCCCTCGGCGGTGATCCGGTAGCCCAAGGCATGGCCCAGGTCGATGATCGCCCGGGCGATGGCCACGGCGTCGTCGTCATCGGGCAGGTCCTTGATGAACGCACGGTCGATCTTCAGGTGGTCGATGGGCAAGGCGCGCAGGTAGGCAAGCGAGGAATAGCCGGTGCCGAAGTCGTCCACCGCCGTGGCCACGCCCATGGCCTGTAACTGGGCAAGCACCGCGCACGCCTGCTGCTGGCTTTCCATCAACAGGCTTTCGGTAATTTCCACCTCCAGCAGGCTCGCCGGCAGCCCATGTGCTTCAAGGGCACAGGCAAGGCTGGTGACATAGTCGCTGCGCTCGATCTGCAGCGCGGCCACGTTGATTGCCAAGGTGCCGGGCAAGGCGTCATTGGCGCGCCACTCGGCGAGCTGCGCGCAGGCCAGCTCAAGCACCCGCTCGCCCAACGGGATTATCAGCCCGGTACGTTCGGCCAACGGGATGAACTCGCCCGGGGAGACCAACCCATGCTCCGGGTCGCGCCAGCGCAGCAGCGCCTCGACGCCTTCCAGGCGGCCACTGAACAGGTCCAGCTTTGGCTGATACCACAGCTCGAACTCGTTGTATTCGAGGGCCCGGCGCAGGTTGCGTTCAAGCTCCAGACGCTGGTTCAGGCGCGCCGTCATCTCGGGGTGATATGGCCGCCAGGCGTTGCGCCCACTCTCTTTGGCCGCGTACATGGCAATGTCGGCGTGGCGCAGCAGGCTGGCGGCGTCCTCGCCGTGCTGCGGAGACCAGGCCAGGCCAATGCTGCCCGTCACAAGGCTGGCATTGCCATTGAGGTCGAACGGCCGTTGCAGACAACGCAGCAAAGCCCGCATCTGGTGACTGACCTGGCCTTGGGCGCCCTGCAGCATGAACACGAACTCGTCCCCGCCCAGACGGCACACGCGGTCCTGGGTATCGAGCTCCTGCAGAAACCGGGCAGTCGCTTTTTGCAGCAACAGATCGCCCATGGGGTGGCCAAGGCTGTCATTGACCTGCTTGAAACCGTCTATATCCAACATCAGCACTGCCAGCCCATGGCCACGCTCGATGGCCTGGTTGAGCTGCCGCTGGAACAACACGCGGTTGGGCAGACCGGTGATGGTGTCGTAGTGGGCCAGGCGCTCCAACTGCGCCTGGGACTGGCGCAGCTCCAGGTTGCGCAGCTCCAGTTGGCGTTGCTTGCGGTTGAGCTGGGCAACGAACAGGCTGAACAGCCCGGTGCAGCACAAGGCAAACAGAAACAGCGGCGAGCTGAACAGGCTCAGGTTCGACCAGCCGCCGTAGGGCACGGCCACCATTTGCCAGACACCGCCGGGCACCGCCACGCTCAGGCTCACCTGCGGGTCGTCGAACAGCCGCGCATTGCCCCAGATCAGCTCACCTGCCGCGCCCTTGCCGTCGCTGCCGCGTACGGCAAGCTCCAGGCCCGAACCGGGGCGCAGGCCGGCAGACTGCAACAGGCTGTCGATGTCGGCCACTATCGAGACGTTGCCCCAGTAAAACTTCACCCCGCGCTTGCCGTCGATGAACACCGGGCGCCGATAGATCAGCGCACGGCCGCCCTGCTCCAGCTGCAATGGCCCGGCCAGCACCGCCTGGCCGCGCTCGCGCGCCGTCTGCAGCAGCGGAAACTGCCGCGGCAGGTTGCGATAGTCCATGCCGATGATCGACTCGTTGCCCGGCAGCGGGTAGACATCGCGCACGACATCGGCGGGCGCCAGCACGATGTGCTTCATGTAAGGCAGTGATTTCAACGCATCGCGGGCCATAGCCTGGAAGTGCGGCGTACTGATAGCGCCATCCGCGCTGATCAACTGGGCGATGCCTTCAGCCTCGGCGAACGCTGCGCGCAGTTGCACTTCAAGCGCCCCCCGCACCCCGGACAGCCGCGCCGCCAGGTTGGCGACCTCTTCACTTTGCTCGCGCTGGGTATCCAGATGCCCGAGGGCCATCGACAGGCCAATGCCGACCACGGCAAAGCCTACCGGCAATACACGGCTGAGGGCCCGGCGCGCTGCGTTCGAAGCGCGCCCTGAGGGAGAAACGGCGGGGAATCTGCTGCGGGTCATAAGCCTGAAATCGGGGGCGATTCACACTCTATCGGCGCGCTGGCGGCAATGTTGAGCCAGACTGGTGTTTTTCCAATGGCTGGCGCATGCTCGTAGCTGAATCGCTTCACCCGGCCAAATACAAGAGGTGCAGTAACCATGGATCGTCTGCTCGACACGCTGTTTCCCGCCCCTGCGGACATACCCGAGGCCTGGCGCCTGGGCGAGCCGCTGGAGCAACGCGATTACCTGGTGGCCGGTGAACTCAGGCGCTGGGACGGCCCGTTGGCGACGGTGCGCAGCCCGGTGTGGCTACAGGACGCCGAGGGCGAGCGACAGGTGATTCTGGGCAGCGCCCCGCTGCTGGATGCCGACACCGCACTGCAAGCCCTGGACGCTGCCGTGCAAGCCTACGACAAAGGCCGGGGCGCCTGGCCCAACATGCGCGTAGCCGAGCGCATCCAGCACGTCGAGGCATTTTTGGCACGCATGCGCGAACAGCGTAGCGCGGTGGTCAAGCTGTTGATGTGGGAAATCGGCAAGAACCTCAAGGACTCCGAAAAGGAGTTCGACCGCACCTGTGACTACATCGTCGACACTATCAACGCCCTGAAAGACCTGGACCGACGCTCCAGCCGTTTCGAACTGGAGCAAGGCACCCTCGGCCAGATCCGTCGCGCACCGCTGGGCGTGGCGTTGTGCATGGGGCCTTACAACTACCCGCTCAACGAAACCTTCACCACGCTGATCCCGGCCTTGATCATGGGCAATACCGTGGTGTTCAAGCCGGCCAAGTTCGGTGTGCTGCTGATCCGTCCGCTGCTCGAAGCGTTCCGCGACAGCTTCCCGGCTGGGGTCATCAACGTCATCTATGGCCGTGGCCGCGAGACCGTCAGCGCGCTGATGGCCAGTGGCAAGGTCGATGTATTTGCCTTCATCGGCACCCACAAGGCCGCCGCAGACCTGAAAAAACTCCACCCGCGCCCGCACAGGCTGCGCGCAGCCTTGGGCCTGGATGCCAAGAACCCCGGCATCGTGCTGCCTCAGGTCGACCTGGACAACGCCGTCGAAGAAGCGGTCACCGGCGCGCTGTCGTTCAATGGCCAGCGTTGCACGGCGCTGAAGATCCTGTTCGTGCACGAAGATGTGGTCGAGCCGTTTCTGGAAAAATTCCAGCGCAAGCTGGCAGCGCTCAAGCCCGGCATGCCGTGGGAGGCCGACGTAGCCCTGACGCCACTGCCTGAGGCGGGCAAACTGGACTACCTGAACGGCCTGGTGGCCGACGCCACCGCCAAAGGCGCAAAGGTGATCAACGAGGGCGGCGGGCAAAGCCGTGGGTCGTTCTTCTACCCCGCGCTCTTGTACCCGGTCAGCCCCCAGATGCGCGTGTACCACGAAGAGCAGTTCGGCCCGGTGGTGCCGGTGGTGCCCTACCGCGACCTGGAAACCGTCATCGACTATGTGCTCGACTCGGACTTTGGCCAGCAACTGAGCCTGTTCGGCAACGACCCGGCCACCATCGGCGCGCTGGTTGATACATTCGCCAACCAGGTCGGGCGTATCAATATCAACGCCCAGTGCCAACGTGGCCCGGACACCTACCCGTTCAACGGCCGCAAGAACAGTGCCGAAGGTACGCTGTCGGTGCACGACGCCCTGCGGGTGTTCTCCATTCGTACGCTGGTCGCCACCAAGTTCCAGGAAGCCAACAAAACCCTGATCAGCGAAATCATTCGCAACCGCCAGTCCAGCTTCCTGACCACTGACTACATCTTCTAAGCCCCAGCCAGGCGTTCGCCAACCGAACGCCTGGTTGAAACCCTCAGCGCTTTGCTTGAAGCTTGTGACTCGTAGCTTGGAGCTGCTTCTCAATGCGTATCATCGAAAAATCCGGCGCCCAGGTGCGCAGCCTCACCCCTGCCGAAGAAGAGCTGCTGGTGGGCTTTGCCAGCGCCACGCTTTCCGGCCCGCGCCTGCTGCAGGCGAACCAGTGGTTGATGAAAGTCCGCGGCGCCAACCAGTGGCTGGCGTGCGATTGCCGCAAGGATGCCTTGCCGGTACTGAACATCTCCCTGAACGGCAGCACCGGCACATTGTTCCTGCGCAACAACCCCGACACGCCAGAACACGCCCCCGGCTGCCCGTTCAGCAAGGACGAGCGCGAAGCCGCCGAGCGCAGCAACGAAACCACCCAACCGGCCGCGTGGCTCGCGCCCGATGCCCCGCTGCGACTGATCGGCGACTATCGGCCCGCCGGCGAGGCGGATGCGTCCAGCACCCCGCGTGAACCTGGCGAGCGCCGCGATCAGCAACGCCTGCTGTCGCTGCTGCTGACCTGGATCGAAGCCAGCGGGCTCAACGTCTATGCCACCCACCTGAAAAAAGACCTCACCGGGCAATTTGCCGAATTGCGCGGGGTGGCAGGGCGCTACCCGCTGGTGGAGCGAGTGCCGGCCAGCAACTACCTGCAAACCCGCCTCGACATGAAGCACATGATGATGCTCAAGGCACGCCTGCGCGAGGCCACGGTGTTTGCCAACCACCGACGCCATGGTTTGTTGCTGGACTGCGTCGAGCAGGTCAAGGGGCGCAAGGTGATCACCACGCGCAGCGAGGACGGCTTTGACTTCCAGGGCCACCATCAGTACTGGGGTGGCAACCGCACGGTTGGGCCGCTGCTGGTCCTGGCGTTGTATTCGCCAGCCACAGCTGGCAGCCAGTTCTATGAGCTGATTCACGTCGCCAGCGTGCCGGTGCTGTCGCGCGCGCACCTGTTCCCGGTGTACCGCGATGAAGAACGCGAGCCACTCAAGGCGCTGGTGTCGCTGATCGACTGGATGGCGGGCAAAGGCGTGAAGGTGTTGATGCGCCGGCCGGTGATCGGCGGGCAGGTGATGGATGAGCTGGTACTGACTTCGGATGGTGACCGGGTGCTGTCGGTTTCGCTGCTGGAGCAACCGATCGGGCCAGAGCCTGAAACCGATAACTTCAAGCGCTATGCCGATTTCAAGAGCCTGGAGACGTTTCGCAAGTATGTAGCTGGGTTTTTCATGCGCGAGCGGTGAACTATTCGGCTTGTGAGACAGTAAATGACACGCACCTTTGTAGGAGCGGCCTTGTGTCGCGAAAGGGCTGCGGAGCAGCCCCAGAATCGCGGCCTCATGCAAAATTGATGGGGCTGCTGCGCAGCCCTTCGCGGCGCAAGGCCGCTCCTACAAAGGGACCGAGCCAGTCACGGTAGTGGGACTCGGCTCGGTTTTAGAAGGCAGCCTTGAAAATCGCTTCAATTTCCGCTTGGCTGGCAACCCGTGGGTTGGTCAGACCGCAGGCATCTTTCAAGGCGTTAGTGGCCAGCACCGGCACGTCTTCAACCTTGGCACCCAGCTCCGCCAACCCAGCCGGAATACCTACCGCCACCGCCAACTGCTCGATGGCCGAAATTGCAGCACTGGCGCCCTGCTCCGCTTCCAGCCCACATACCTTCACCCCCATCGCCTTGGCCACATCGCGCAGGCGCGCGGCGCTGACTTTGGCGTTGAAGCGCTGTACGTGCGGCAACAGCACCGCGTTGCACACCCCGTGCGGCAGGTCGTAATAGCCGCCCAACTGGTGCGCCATGGCGTGCACATAACCCAGCGACGCATTGTTGAAGGCCATGCCGGCGAGGAACTGCGCATAGGCCATGTTCTCCCGCGCCTGCAGATCCTTGCCGTCGTCTACGGCCTGGCGCAGGTTTTCGCTGATCAGGGTAATAGCCTTGAGCGCACAGGCGTCGGTGATCGGGGTGGCCGCAGTGGACACGTAAGCCTCGATGGCATGGGTCAGCGCATCCATGCCAGTGGCCGCCGTCAGCGACTTGGGCATGCCCGCCATCAGCGCCGGGTCGTTGACCGACAGCAGTGGCGTGACGTTGCGGTCGACGATGGCCATTTTCACGTGGCGCGCTTCATCGGTGATGATGCAGAAACGGGTCATCTCGCTGGCGGTGCCGGCGGTAGTGTTGATGGCGATCAGCGGCAACTGTGGCTTGGCGGAACGGTCGACACCCTCGTAGTCACGGATATGCCCGCCATTGGTGGCGCACAGGGCGATGCCTTTGGCACAGTCATGGGGCGAGCCACCGCCCAGCGAAATCACGCAGTCACAGTGCTCACGCTTGAGCACTGCCAGGCCATCTTCCACGTTGGCGATGCTGGGGTTGGGCTTGGCGCCGTCGAACACCACCGAATTGATATCGCGCTCGGCCAGCAGGCCGGCAATGCGCTCGGCAACCCCTGCCTTGGCCAAGCCTTGGTCGGTCACGATCAGCGCCTTGCGCAGGCCGTAGCCGGCGATGGCGTCCATTGCCTCGTTCAGGCAATCGATGCCCATGATATTGACGGCGGGGATGAAGAACGTGCTGCTCATGGGCGGGTCCTCTCAGGTTTTGGTTATGCCGTCGAGGATCAGCCGGAAATGCCGGGCAAATATTGATCCAGCGCAAATCATTGCCAGGCTGCACCCCCTCCCTTCGTCGGGTTGCCTTGCGCGGGTTTCAACCCAGGAACAGGCGGTAAGCCGGGTTATTCGTCTCGTCCCAATAGCGATAACCCATGGCCTCCAGCGCCTGCGGCAGCCCTGGCTGCTCGTCCTCCGGGACCTCCAGGGCGGCGAACACCCGCGCCTCGGCAGCGCCATGGTTGCGGTAGTGGAACAGGCTGATATTCCAACGCTTGCCAAGGCGCTCGAGAAAGCCAAGCAGCGCCCCCGGACGCTCGGGGAATTCAAAGCGCAGTACACGCTCGCCTGCCCCCGGCGCGGCATGCCCGCCCACGGTATGACGCACGTGCAGCTTGGCCAGTTCGTTGTCGGTCAGGTCGAGTACCTGGTAACCCTGCTCGCCAAGGCTTGCCAGCAGTGCTTCGCGCGGGTCGTGCAGTGGGTGGGTCTGGACGCCGACAAACAGCCGCGCCTCTTTGCCAGGGTAATAGCGGTAGTTGAATTCGGTGATCTGACGCTTGCCCAGTGCCTGGCAAAAGGCGCGGAAACTGCCCGGCTGCTCGGGGATGGTCACGGCAATGATCGCCTCGCGCTGCTCGCCCAGTTCGGCGCGCTCTGCT
Source organism: Pseudomonas sp. SWRI51 (assembly GCF_014268825.1). Classification (NCBI taxonomy): domain Bacteria; kingdom Pseudomonadati; phylum Pseudomonadota; class Gammaproteobacteria; order Pseudomonadales; family Pseudomonadaceae; genus Pseudomonas; species Pseudomonas sp. SWRI51. The sequence goes on from NZ_JABWRG010000108.1 coordinate 14,999, forward strand.
ACATGCCGCAAGCGGTCGAAGTTGACGTTGGCGCCCGAATCGATAGCCACCAGCGCCTGGCTCTGCAAACCTTCGCGGGCGACGTACTTCTTGATGCCGGCCACCGCCAGTGCACCGGACGGCTCGGTGATCGACCGGGTGTCGTCATAGATGTCCTTGATCGCCGCACACAGCTCGTCGCTGCTCACGGTGACCACCTCGTCAACGAAATGCCGGCACAGCTCGAAGCAATGCGCGCCGATCTGCGCCACTGCCACGCCGTCGGCGAAGGTGCCCACTTGCGGCAGGATTACCCGCTCGCCCGCGGCCATGGCGGCCTGCAGGCAGTTGGAGTCTTCAGGCTCGACGCCGATCACCTTGACCTCAGGGCGCAGGTATTTTACGTAGGCGGCAATCCCGGCGATCAACCCACCGCCGCCTACCGGTACGAAGATGGCGTGCAGCGGGCCTGGGTGCTGGCGCAGGATTTCCATGGCCACGGTACCTTGGCCGGAGATCACGTCCGGGTCGTCGAATGGCGGCACGAAGGTCGCGCCATCGCGGTCGGCCAGGGTCAATGCGTGGGCCAGTGCATGGGGGAAGCTTTCGCCGTGCAATACCACGTTGCCGCCACGCGAACGCACGCCCTCGACCTTGAGCGACGGGGTGGTGGTTGGCATGACAATGGTGGCGCGGATGCCCAGATGCGCGGCGGCCAGTGCCACGCCTTGGGCGTGGTTGCCGGCAGAGGCGGTGATGACGCCGCGCTCGCGCTGGGCTTGGGTGAGGCGTGACAGGCGGGTATAGGCGCCGCGGATCTTGAACGAGAAGGTCGGCTGCAGGTCTTCGCGTTTGAGCAGTACCGCGTTGCCCAGCGCCGCAGACAACGCCGGGGCGGCTTGCAATGGGGTCTCGATGGCCAGGTCGTACACCGGCGCCGAGAGAATACGGCGCACCTGTTCGCTCAACAGTTGCTGGGGGGTTACGGCGCTGCGTGGGCTGACGCTGAAGCTGGTCATCAATGACTCCTGGTTTTGTGATTTGCCCAGGAGTCAGAGAGAAAAAACCCGCCTCCAGGGCGGGTTCGGTGCACGTACGCGCTAGCCCGCCAATCCGATAATGGCGGTAATAATAATGTTGGCGGCGTAGGTGTGCGGGAAGGTATTCATGGGCAAGGAACTTATCCCGTGCACTCAATGCACGTCAACAGGCTTTTTGCCGGATCGGGCGCTACCTCTGCACCGGCCTCATCGCAGGCTGTCGCCATAGAATCTTCCACAGAGGCCATGCGCAACCGCAACATTGCTGGTTGGACCCAATCCTATGGAAAATGATAGACAGTTGTGGCGAGCGGGCTTGTCCCGCGTTGGGCTGCGCAGCAGCCCTGAAAACCCAAGGGGCTGCT
>NZ_JABWRG010000109.1:0-16301 GCF_014268825.1 Pseudomonas sp. SWRI51
TGGGGCTGCTTCGCAGCCCTTTCGCGGCACAAGGCCGCTCCTACACTGACCGCGTAGACGGCATCGATATGGGGATGAGCTCTGTGGGAGCTGGCGCCAGCCTGCGATGAGGCCGGTGCAGGGATGCACCTAACCGCTTGCCACGAGGACATTTGCCTGGCCGGCAGGCTGTGTGGATACCTGCTTTGCAACCACAAAAAAACAGCCCCGGCATAGGCCGGGGCTGCTTGAGACGCCAGGTCAGTATCAGAAGATGCTGATCGGGTACTCGACGAACACACGCACTTCGTTGCCGTCGTCGTTGTACTCGCTCTGACGGACCGCAGTGTTGGTCCGCAGGAACGAGCTACGCAGCTTGATCGAAAGGTCCTTGGCCGGGCCTTCCTGGACGACGTAACGCACTTGGTTGAAGATCTCGCGCTCTTTACCTTCGCCGAAGCCTTGCGGGGTGCCGACGGTGCGGGTGTTGATGTTGTCACCCACCACGTACGCGACCTTGTAGCTCAGGCCCGGTACGCCGAACGCGCTGAAGTCCAGGCCGTAGCCCAGCTGCCAGGAGCGCTCGTCCTCGGCGTTGAAGTCCGACCAGTAGGAGTTCGCCAGGTAGATGGTCGAACCACCGTCACCGACACCGCCAGCGCTCTGGTAGCCGCTGTAGTTGTAACCGGTGCTGCCGGTGCTGCGCTGGTGCGCCAGGGTGAACGAGTGCGGGCCGTAGGCGTAGGTAGCAGCCAGGCTCCAGATGGTGTTGGAGTCACCGGTCAGCGAGGCGCTGCGCTCGAACTTCTTGTCGATGTCGGTCTTGTAGCCGTTGAAGTCCAAGGTCAGGGACTGGTCAGCCGCGATCGGGAAGACGTAGTTCAAGCCCAGATAGTGCTTCTTCATGACATCTTCGTTGTCAGCGGTGTACAGCGACGCTGTGAAGTTGTCAGTGAACTTGTAGCTGCCGCCCAACACGTTGATCGACTTCAGGCCACCGCTGTCACGGCCTTCAGCGCTCTTGCGCGCTTCCTGGGTGAAGCGGCCGGCGTTCAGTTCCAGGCCCTTGATCTCTTTGGAGGTGATCAGGGTACCGGTGAAGCTTTCTGGCAGCAGACGGCCGTCGTCGTAGTTCAGCACCGGCAGAGCTGGCATCTGGTCACCGTACTTGAGCACGGTGTTGGAGATGCGGAACTTGACCGCAGCGCCAGCGCGGGCCAGGTCGTGCGGGCTGCTGGCGTTGCCGTCGGCGTTCTTGGTGTTGTACGGCTTGAAGAAGTCGACGCCACCACCACCGTTGTGGCCTTTGCCGCCATCCAGGCGCACGGCGTACAGGCCGAAGGCGTCAACGCCCACGCCGACGGTGCCTTGGGTGAAGCCGGAGGAGAAGTTACCGATGAAAGCCTGGCCCCATTCGATCTGGTCGTCGGTGCCGTGCTTCTTGTCACGGTTGATGTAAGCGTTGCGCAGAAGGACGTTGGCGTGGCTGTCCTCGATGAAACCTTTGCTGTCGGCCTGCTCGTTGGCCTGTGCCTGGGTCGCGGCGATCATCGCCAGGGCGACCAGGCTGATCCTGGTTTTCAACATGTTATTTTCCTTATTTCTTGATCAAAAACGCGCTGCATATAAACGCCAGGAACCAACGCCCCTACGTAGGTTCGACGCTATGCGGATCCGGGTTTGAAGGGCTGCACACAGTCTGTTGCAAGCCTTTCAACCCCATGGCCATCTCATGGCCAGCAGGCGTAGAGGCCGAATCCTATCCGTGCATGCTCATACATGTCAAAAAATCGTGAAAGGCAGGTTGATATAACCAAAAATGAGGTCAGGCATAGTGCAATCTCACGCGCCTCTGCCCTGAGTCAGCGCAAATCTGTCTCTTTGTGAAAATGAAGAAGATGACCGCACAGTCGTCATATACATCGGGCAGACAGGGGTTGGTGAAACTGCTAGGCAACCCTGCTAACGGCGGAATGTTCACTTACAAGCAGATACACATCAGCGCTCAATCGGCCGCAAACAAAAACGCCACCGCAGAGGCGGTGGCGTTGCTGGTAGCCCAAGGCGGTGGGCGGCTTAGTGCCACACCGCCAGCAAGGCCTCTAGTTCAGCATCGCTGATCAAGCCTTGCGGGTATCGCCCGTCGAGCAGGCGGCGCGGGTCGGTCGTCCTGACCCGGATATTTCCATGGTGCTTCAGCCACTGCGCCAGCACTTTGAGCGAATCCTGGTTAACCGCCGAACGCGGCATCGCCAGCTCATTTGCTGCATTCATTTCACACGCACTCCCCTGGGCCCGTGAGTGGCTAACTTACGTAAGGTTTGTTACAGAACGACTTACTGGTATCCCTCTGAAACACAATGGAAAAACAATACAAGAGCTGTGCCAGCTCGTTGCGAGCACACACAAAAAAGCCCGTCACGAGGACGGGCTGTTGAGCCGGCGCAACGCCTCAGCGCTTGATCGGCGCCGGCTGCTGCTGGGTCAGGCAATGGATGTTGCCACCGCCCAACAACAGCTCGCGGCCCGGAATCATCACCACTTCATGGTCCGGGAAAATCTTCTGCAGAATCTCCCTGGCCTGCGCATCCGCCGGGTCATCGAAGCTTGGCGCAATGATGCCGCCATTGACGATGAGGAAGTTGACGTAGGACCCCGCCAGCCGCACCGACGGATCCCGCTCCTGGCTGCCCACTACCTGATCGACGCCGTCGCACTCTTCGGCGGTGGCGAACAGCGGGCCCGGGATCGGCATCTTGTGCACCACGAACTCACGGCCTTTGGCGTCGCGGCTGTTTTTCAACACCTCGAAGGCTGCGTGGCAGCGCGCATAGTTGGGGTCGTTGGAATCATCGGTCCAGGCCAGTAACACTTCGCCGGGGCGTACGTAACAGCAGAAGTTGTCGACGTGCCCGTCGGTCTCGTCGTTGTACAAGCCATCGGGCAGCCAGATGACGGTATCGACCGCCAGGTGCTCGCGCAGCACGTCTTCGATCTGCTCGCGGCTCAGGTGCGGGTTGCGGTTACGGTTGAGCAGGCATTCTTCGGTGGTGATCACCGTGCCTTCACCATCGACGTGGATCGAGCCGCCTTCGAGCACGAAGCCCTCGGTTTGATAGCGCTGTACGCGCTCCATCTCCAGCACCTTGCTCGCCACCGCCTCATCGCGATTCCACGGCGCGTACAGGCCGCCGTCAAAACCGCCCCAGGCGTTGAAGCCCCAGTCCACACCGCGCACTTCGCCGTTGTGGTTGATCACGAAGGTCGGCCCGGTGTCACGCACCCAGGCATCATCGCTGCTCATTTCGACCACGCGGATGTTGGGCAGGTCGAGCTGGCGCCGGGCATTTTCGTACTGGCCGGCAGACACTGCCACGGTAACCGGCTCGAAACGGGCGATGGCCTTGGCCAGGGTCACATGCGCGGCTTGCGCAGGCTTGCCGCCCAGGCGCCAGTTGTCCGGGCGCTCTGGCCACACCATCCACACCTGGGCCTGCGGGGCCCACTCGGCAGGCATGTGGAAGCCGTCGGCGCGCGGGGTCGAATTCAGGGTCTTCATGGGTAACCTCTGCAAAGGCCCGGAGCCAAGGGCGCCAGGTCGTTGAACGAATGGTGAAGCAGGCCAGCCAGTATAGGCAGCGTACGATACGGGGGCATATTACAACCGATAAATATCGGCTTTAAAGTGCTTTTTCGAAAATAACCGCCGATAAAAAAGCCTGCCAAACCGATAACAATCGGCAAGCAGGCGGTACGTAGCGCGTTAGAGCCCTTCGTTGAGGATGCGCTCCACGCTGTCGACAAAGTAATCCACGCTGGCTTTGCTGGTGCACATGGGCGGCTTGATCTTGAGAATGTTCAGGTAGTCGCCGGTCGGCTGCATGAAAATCCCCAGATCGCGCAGGCGGTTGCACAGCGTCATGGTTTCCTCGCTGGCAGGTTCGAGCGTCTGGCGGTCGCGCACCAGCTCAAGGCCCAGGTAAAAGCCCGAGCCATGCGCTGCACCGGCAAGCGGATACTTATCCACAAGCCCTTGCAGGCGCGCTTTGAAATAGCGCCCCACGTCACGGGCGTTGTCCCACAGCCCTTCGTCGCGCATCACATCCAGCACCGCCATGCCAATGCGGCAACTGACCGGGCTGCCGCCCGCCGACGAGAAGAAGTAGCCCTCCGCCTCCAGCGCCTCGGCTATTTCACGCCGGGTGATCACCGCGCCCAGTGGCTGGCCGTTGCCCATGCCTTTGGCCATGGTGATGATATCCGGCACCACACCCTGCTCTTCGAAGCCCCAGAAGTACTCACCCAACCGGCCATAGCCCACCTGCACTTCATCGGCGATGCACACCCCGCCGCGCTGGCGCACCTTGGCGTAAGCCTCGCGCAGGTAACCTGGCGGCAGCGAGATACCGCCGGCATTGCCGTACACCGGCTCACAGATCATGCCGGCCAGTTGCCGGCCACGGGCGTCCAGGTCAGCGAGCTTGGCATCGACATCCCGCAGGTAGTCGGCCGCGCTGTCGGCGCCACGGAAGCGGCCGCGGAAGGTGTTCGGCGCCTCCACCGGGTGCACCCAGTCGGGGCGGGTTTCAAGGGCCTTGGGGTTGTCGGCAATGGAGGTCGAGATAGCGTCGGTAGCGACCGACCAGCCGTGGTAGGCCTCCAGCACGCTGAGCAGGTCGCGCCCGCCGCTGTAGGCCCAGGCCAGGCGGATCGCCAGGTCGTTGGCCTCGGTGCCGCTATTGACCAGAAATACCCGGTCAAAACCTGGCGGAGCGACTTCGAGCAGGCGCTCGGAAAACTCGGCGATGGCTGCGTAATGAAAGCGCGAGTTGGTGTTGACCAGTGACCACTGGCGCGCCGACTCGGCCGCCATGCGCGGGTGGCCGTGGCCGAGCACCGCGACGTTGTTGAGCATGTCGAGGTACGAGCGGCCCTGCATGTCGATCAGGTAGTTGCGCCAGCCGCGCTCGATGTGTGGCGGCTGTGCGTAATAGTGTTTCTGCGAACGGGCAAAACTTGCCTCGCGGCGCGCCAGCAGGGCCTGCGGGTCGGCCAACGGCGGGGCATCACAGGCGAAGCCCAGCAAGGCCTGCGGCGACGGGCACAGCGCCAGCCAGGCAGCGGCATGCGATGGCACGGCAAAGAATGGCGGGCGCAGGTGGCTGTCCAGGCACAGTTGCACGCGCAAGAAGCCGCAGCTGGCGCCCAGTGCCTGGCCGCGTTGCAGCGTCTGGCCATCGTCGGGGGCGGCTTCAAGGCCGTCCAGCCACAGGCTCCAGTGCGCCGTACGCAGGCAGCCGCGCTGGGCGTCGATGCGCTGCCACACGCCGGCCTGCGGCGCCTGCACGGCGGTGCCTGGCAGCACATGCAGTTCTACACCCAAGGCACAGGTGGCAGGCTCTTCAGGGCGGTCGATATGGGTTTGCGACAGCCGGTATTGGCCGTGCAGGGTGCTGGCAGGCGCGGGCTGTGCGGCGAGCAGGCGTTGATCGAAGCCGGGCTGCTCCCAGTTGCCCGCCTCGCAGTGCGGGCTGAGCACGCCAAGGTCGACCAGGCTCACCGGGTGGCCAGCAATAGCCGGCAGCAGTGGCAGGCTTGTGCTGAAGTCGGCGCTATGGGGTGTCACACCCGCGGCGTGCAGGATCGCCGCCTCCACCAACGCCGCCGGCAGCGCGCTGGCGGTATCGAATATCTCCCACTCATGGGTAATGTTGTTGCGGATGTAGTCATTGTGCGGATCGATCGCCAATTGCTGCTCGCCGCTCAACACCAACACTGCCGCGCGCAGTTGCATCAGCGGCCACAATGCGCGCAGCTCGGCTTCGAGCAATGGGTTATGCGCCTGGTAGGCGGCAATGGCCGGCAGAATACGCAGCGGGTCACCTTCGACATGGTGCAGCAGCGCGGTGCAGGTCACCGACAGGTCGGCGATGCGCCAGGTGCGCAGCAGGTCGCCAAAGTCGATCACCCCTTGCAGTTGCCATTCGCGTTGGGCATCGCGGGCCCACACCACGTTGTCGTCGGTGATATCCAGGTGCACGGCCTGCTGCGGCAACGTGTCGACCAGCGGCGCCAGCGCGTGCGCGGCCTGTTGCGCAAGGGCGGCCACCTGTTCACGGCGCTGCGGGTCGGTAAGCACCGGCAACAGGTGCTCGACGAGCGCCACGGCGTGCTGCGGGTCCCATTGCAGGGTTCGCGCAAGGCCTGGGTGGTCGAAACCGGCCAGGGCTTTGTCGACCTGCGCGCACAACCCACCCAGCTCGGCCATCAGCCGTGCCGGCATGTGCTTGAGGCGGGTCAGCGGCTCACCGTCGATGTAGTCCAGCAACCGCACTCGCAAGGGCTGGCCGTCGATTTCCAGCGCCAGCAGGTCGGCGCCATTGTTTGCAGGGCGCACTTTCGGCACGGGCAAGCCGTGCTCGCGCAGATAGGCCAGCGCCGCATGCTGGGCCTGCAACTCCACCTCGGCATAGCTGCCGTGGCACGCTTTGAGCACAAACCGCCCCTGCTCGCTATCGACCCGCAGGTTAAGGTCCTGCTGGCTGCCCAGCGCCTGCAGCCCACCCTGCAAATCGTAGTGCGAACGCAGCAAGGCGTGGGCCTGGGCTTCACTGAGTGAAGGGCTTGGCTGGCTCGAACGTTGGATCAGGGTACTCAGGGGCATTTGCAGGGACCTCGTTTTTTTTCGCTTATATCGCCACTAGTGCCGCCGACAAACAAGTGGGCGCTCGAAATTTCCGATCGCCCGAGCGATGTCGCCACACTTGCCATAGATGGCTACAGCCGACAAGCTACGCTATTGCCATAACTTTCTGACAAGGCAACCGTTCATGCGCATTCTCGTTACCGGCGGCGCCGGTTTCATCGGTTCGGCCCTGATCCGCCACCTGATCGAAAACACTGACCATGAGGTTCTCAACCTCGACAAGCTGACCTACGCCGGCAACCTGGAGTCGCTGCAACCCATCGCCAGCAACAGCCGCTACGAATTCGTCCAGGCCGATATCGCCGACACGCCGGTGGTCAGCGCGGTACTGCAACGCTTCCAGCCCGACGCGATCATGCACCTGGCCGCCGAGTCCCACGTCGACCGCTCCATCGATGGCCCGGCTGCGTTCATCCAGACCAACATCGTCGGCACCTATGCGTTGCTCGAAAGCACCCGCGCCTGGTGGAGCACCCTGCCGGATGCACAGCGCACCGCGTTCCGCTTTCACCATATTTCCACCGACGAGGTCTATGGCGACCTGCACGGCGTCGATGACCTGTTCACCGAGACCACGCCCTACGCGCCCAGCTCGCCTTATTCGGCCAGCAAGGCGGCGTCCGACCACCTGGTGCGCGCATGGCAGCGTACCTATGGCCTGCCGGTGCTGATCACCAACTGCTCGAACAACTACGGCCCGTACCACTTCCCAGAAAAACTCATTCCGCTGACCATCCTAAACGCCCTCGCCGGCAAGCCACTGCCGGTGTATGGCAATGGCGAACAGGTGCGCGACTGGCTGTACGTCGAAGACCACGCCCGCGCCCTGCTGAAGGTGGTCAGCGCAGGTACGGTTGGCGAGACCTACAACATTGGCGGCCACAACGAGCAGAAGAACATCGATGTGGTGCGCGAACTCTGCGCGTTGCTCGAAGAACTCGCCCCTGAGCGCCGCCCAGCCGGCATTGCGCACTATGCCGAGCTGATCACGTTTGTCAGGGACCGCCCTGGCCACGACCTGCGCTACGCCATCGATGCGAGCAAGATCGAGCGTGAGCTGGGCTGGGCCCCCGATGAAACCTTCTCCACCGGCCTGCGCAAAACCGTGCAGTGGTACCTGGCCAACCTGGACTGGTGCACCAACGTGCAAAACGGCAGCTACCAGGGCGAACGCCTGGGCAACTCTGATATCAAGGACCTGATCGCATGAGCAAAGGTATCGTTCTGGCCGGTGGTTCCGGCACCCGGCTGCACCCGATCACCCTGGGTGTGTCCAAGCAATTGCTGCCGATCTACGACAAACCGATGATCTACTACCCGGTCTCGGTGCTGATGCTCGCCGGTATCCGCGACATTCTGCTGATCTCGACGCCGCAAGACCTGCCGCAGTACCGCCAACTGTTCGGCGACGGCAGCCAGTTCGGCATCAACGTAAGCTATGCCGAACAGCCCTCCCCGGATGGCCTGGCCCAGGCATTCCTGATTGGCGAGGAATTCATCGGCGATGACCCGGTATGCCTGATTCTGGGTGACAACATTTTCCACGGCCAAGGCTTCAGCGAACAACTGCAGCGCGCCGCCGCGCACCCCAGTGGCGCAACCGTGTTTGGCTATTGGGTCAAGGACCCGGAGCGTTTCGGCGTGATCGAGTACGACGCCGAAGGCCGCGCCCTGTCGATCGAAGAGAAACCCCAGCAGCCCAAATCCAGCTACGCCGTCACCGGCCTGTACTTCTACGACAACGACGTGGTGCAGATCGCCAAAGGCATCCGCCCCTCGGCCCGTGGCGAGCTGGAAATCACCGACGTGAACAATGCCTACCTGCAACGCGGCGACCTGCGTGTCGAGCGCTTTGGCCGTGGTTTCGCCTGGCTCGATACCGGCACCCACGAAAGCCTGCTGGAAGCTTCGCAGTACGTGCAGACCATCGAGAACCGCCAAGGCCTCAAAGTGGCCTGCCTCGAAGAAATCGCCTACCAGAATGGCTGGATATGCCGCGACCGCCTGCTGGCCAAGGCGGCGGACCTGAAGAAAACCGGATACGGTCAGTACCTGCTGAAACTGGCTGAAGAGAACACATGAAAATCGTTGCGACCGCTCTGCCCGATGTACTGATTATCGAACCCCAGGTGTTCGGCGACAGCCGTGGCTTTTTCTGCGAAAGCTTCAATGCCCGCGCCTTTGCCGAGCACGCCGACATTGCCTTGGATTTCGTCCAGGACAACCACTCGCGCTCCCAGCGCGGCGTGCTGCGCGGGCTGCATTACCAGTTGCAGAACCCACAGGGCAAGCTGGTGCGCGTGGTGCAGGGTGAGGTGCTGGATGTGGCGGTGGATATACGCCGCCATTCGCCAACCTTCGGCCAGTGGGTCGCCGAGCGCCTGTCGGCCGACAACCACCGGCAGATGTGGGTCCCGCCGGGGTTCGCCCATGGTTTCGTGGTGCTGAGCGAATCGGCCGATTTTCTCTACAAGACCACCGACTACTACAACCCTGCCGCAGAACGCAGCATCCGTTGGGATGACCCGCAGTTGGCCATTGACTGGCAACTGGGCGGTCTACAGCCGCAGCTGTCCGCCAAGGACCAGGCCGCCGTGGCATTCGCCGATGCCGAGCTGTTCCCATGAGGGTTCTGGTATGCGGCCATAACGGCCAGGTGGCGCAGGCGCTGGGCCATAGCCTTGAGGGGTTGGGCGAGGTGCTGTTGCGCGGCCGCGACCAGCTCGACATGGCCGACCCCGAGCAACTGCGCCAGCCGCTGCGCGACCTTGCCCCCGACCTGATCATCAACGCCGCTGCGCACACGGCGGTGGACCAGGCCGAAAGCGAGCCCGAGCTTGCCTTCGCGATCAACGCCCAGGCCCCTCGGGTGCTGGCCGAAGAAGCCGAGCGCCTGGGCGTACCGCTGATCCACTACTCCACCGACTACGTGTTCGATGGCCGCAAAGCCGCGCCTTACAGCGAGGACGATGCGCCGAACCCACTGGGCGTGTACGGCAACAGCAAGCTGGCCGGCGAGCTGGCCATCACCGAGGTTGGCGGCCAGCACCTGATACTGCGCACCAGCTGGGTGTACTCACAGTCTGGGCGCAATTTCCTGCTGACCATGTGGCGCCTGCTGCAAGAGCGGCCACAGCTCAAGGTGGTCAGCGACCAGATTGGCGCGCCCACCTGGGCCGGCACCATCGCTGCCAGCACCGCTGCGCTGGTCCAGCGTTGGCAGGGCGGGCAAGCCGGGCAATGGGGCACCTACCACCTGACGGCCCAGGGCGAGACCTCCTGGTACGGGTTTGCCCAGGCCATCGGCGCGCAACTCAAGGCCCGTGGCCTGCCCTGCGCCGAGCTGCTGCCCATTCCTTCCAGCGAATACCCGACCCCTGCACAGCGGCCGCTGAATTCGCGCCTGGACTGCACACGGCTTGCGCGCAACTGGCAGGTCAGCCAGCCGCACTGGCAACAGGCGCTGATCGACTGCCTCAAGTAGCGCATAATTGCGCCAGACTTTTCTGGCGCACTTAAGCGATGATTCCGAAACCCACGCCTCCCCGCCGCCCTCGCTGGCGCAGCCTCGCCCTGCTGGCCCTGTGCCTGGCCCCGTTACTGTGGCCGCTGCACCATTTGGCCGAGCGCTATTACCAGGAGGAGCTGGCCTCGCAGAACCGCCAGACCCTCGACCTGTATGTGGCCAACCTGCTCGGCACCCTGCACCGTTACGAAGTGTTGCCGCAGATCCTCGGCGACCTGCCGGCACTGCGCGGCGCGCTGGCCGACCCGTTCAAGCTGGAGGCGGTCACCAACGCCAACCGCCTGCTCAAGGACATCACCCAGCAGAGCGGCGCCGAAGTGATGTACCTGATGGATGTGCGCGGCAATACCTTGGCCGCCTCCAACTGGGACAAGCAGGACAGCTTCGTCGGCCGCAACTTTGCCTTCCGCCCGTACTTCAACGAAGCCATGGACGGGCGCCTGGGGCGCTTCTTCGGCCAGGGCACCACCTCGGCCAAGCGCGGCTACTTCTTTGCCGCCGCCGTGCGCGACCGCGAGCGCGTGATCGGCGTGCTGGTGGTGAAGGTCGACCTCGACCACACCGAAACCCTCTGGGGCCGCACCCCCGAGCAACTGCTGCTGACCGACCAGTTCGGCGTGGTGGTGCTCACCTCGCGCCCGGACTGGCGGTTCCGCGCCACCCGCACCCTGACCGAGGCCGAGCGCCAGGCGATCATCGCCATCCAGCCCTACCCCACCCAGGCGCCGCAACCGCTGAGCCTGAGCGCCGACGCCTGGCTGACGCAAAGCCGCGACATCAAGGAAACCGGCTGGCAGGTGAGCATTCTGGCGCCGCGCATCCTGGTCGACCGCTCGGTGCAGACCGTCATGGCGATTGGCGCCGGCGCGTTGCTGGTGTGCATGTTGCTGGCCGGGCTAGTGATGCAGCGGCGGCGCCACTATATCGACCGCATCGACTTCGAGGCGCGCGCCCGCCAAGAGCTCGAAAAGCGCGTGATGGAACGTACCTCCGACCTTGAAGGCCTCAACACGCGGCTCAAGAGCGCCGTGCTTGAACGCGAAAACGCCCAGCAAGAGCTGGTGCGCGCCCAGGATGAGCTGGTGCAGGCCGGCAAGCTGTCAGTGCTCGGCACCATGTCGGCGAGCATCAGCCACGAACTCAACCAGCCGCTGGCGGCGATCCGCAGCTATGCCGAAAACGCCGAGATTCTGCTCGACCACCAACGCACCGAAGACGTACGCGGCAACCTCAAGCTGATTGGCGAGCTGACCGGCCGCATGGCCTCGATCATCGCCCACCTGCGCGCCTTCGCCCGCCGCGACCGCCACGCCCCGGAAAGCGTGGCGCTGCAACCGGCGCTGGACGACGCCCTGGCGCTGCTGGCCAAGCGCCGCCGGGCGATGGCCGTGGAGCTGGTGCGCGACCTGCCCGAGGCCACCTTGTGGGTGCAGGCCGGCGAAACCCGCCTGCGCCAGGTGCTCGGCAACCTGCTGGCCAACGCCCTCGATGCGCTCACCGAAAAAGCCAACCCGCGCAGGCTCATGCTCAGTGCCGAACGCCACGATGACTGCGTCTACCTGTACATCCGCGACAACGGCCCAGGCTTTAGCCGCCAGGCACTGGAGCAGGCCAAGGAGCCGTTCTTCACCACCAAGACCCGCACCCAGGGCCTGGGCCTGGGCCTGGCCATCTGCGAAAGCCTGATGCTGGCCTTGGGCGGTGAGCTGCTGCTGGCCAACCACCCGGAAGGCGGCGCCCTGCTGACCCTGAAACTGCGCGTGGCCAAGCCCGGCGCCAACCTGCAATCTTCGGAGGATTCCTCGGCATGAGCACCGAGACACTGATCGACAGCCGCGCCCAGGTGATCCTGGTCGATGACGACCCGCACCTGCGCCAAGCCCTCAGCCAGACCTTGGACCTCGCCGGCCTGCGGGTCGAGGCCCTGGCCGACGCGCAAGGGCTGGCCGAGCGCATCGAGGCCGACTGGCCGGGTGTGGTGGTCAGCGATATCCGCATGCCAGGCATCGACGGCCTGCAACTGCTCGAACAACTGCACGCCCGCGACAGCGAGCTGCCGGTGCTGCTGATCACCGGCCACGGCGATGTGCCGCTGGCGGTGCAGGCCATGCGCGCAGGCGCCTATGACTTTCTGGAAAAACCCTTCGCCAGCGACGCCCTGCTGGACAGCGTGCGCCGCGCCCTGGCCTTGCGCCGGCTGGTGCTGGACAACCGCAGCCTGCGCCTGGCGCTGAGCGACCGCCAGCAACTGGCCACGCGGCTGGTGGGCCAGTCGGCATCGATGCAGCGCCTGCGCGAGCAGATCGGCGCCCTGGCCGGCACCCGCGCCGATGTGCTGATTCTGGGCGAGACCGGCGCAGGCAAGGAGGTAGTGGCGCGTGCGCTGCACGACCTGTCCAGCCGCCGCGATGGGCCGTTCGTGGCAATCAACGCCGGCGCGCTGGCCGAATCAGTGGTGGAGAGCGAGCTGTTCGGCCACGAGCCGGGCGCCTTTACCGGCGCGCAGAAGCGCCGTATCGGCAAGTTCGAATTCGCCAACGGCGGCACGCTGTTCCTCGATGAAATCGAAAGCATGAGCCTGGATGTGCAGGTCAAGCTGCTGCGCCTGTTGCAGGAGCGAGTCGTCGAGCGCCTGGGCGGCAACCAGCTGATCCCGCTGGACATCCGCATCGTCGCCGCCACCAAGGAAGACCTGCGCCACAGCGCCGATCAGGGCCGTTTTCGCGCCGACTTGTACTACCGGCTGAACGTCGCCTCGCTGCGCATTCCGGCGCTGCGCGAGCGCGGCGATGACATCCTGCTGCTGTTCCAGCACTTTGCCGATGCCGCCAGCCAGCGCCACGGCCTGCCCCCGCACAGCCTGCAACCGGCGCAGCGGGCACTGCTGCTGCGCCACGACTGGCCAGGCAACGTGCGCGAGTTGCAGAACGCCGCCGAGCGGTTCGCCCTGGGCCTTGAGCTGGCGCTGGACGGCCAGTTGCCGGCCGCCAGCCGCGAGCTGCCAGTGAGCGTGGCCAGTGGCAATTTGAGCGAGCAGGTCGAGCAGTTCGAGCGCTCGCTGATTGCCGCCGAACTGGCCCAGCCGCACAGCTCGATGCGCAGCCTCGCCGAGGCGCTGGGGGTGCCGCGCAAAACCCTGCACGACAAACTGCGCAAGCACGGCCTGAGTTTCGAGGGCGGCAGCGGCGGGCATGACGAACACGAGGAGCACCGTTGATGAGCAGCGACAGCCACTACCTGCAGAGCGTATTGCACAGCGATATCCCGCTGACCGCAGAAATGGGCATGCAGGTGCTCGACTGGCAGGCGCAGTGCCTGCGCCTGCAATTGCCGTTGGCGCCCAACGTCAACCACAAGAGCACCATGTTCGGCGGCAGCCTGTATTGCGCGGCGGTGCTGGCGGGTTGGGGCTGGCTGCACCTGCGTTTGCGCGAGCTGGGCATTGATGATGGGCACATCGTCATTCAGGAAGGGCAGATCAGTTACCCGCTACCGGTGACTGGCGCGGCGGTGGCCAGTTGCCCGGCGCCGGACGAAAAAGCCTGGGCGCGGTTTCTGGCGATGTACCAGCGCCGCGGGCGGGCGCGGTTGACGCTTGAGACAGTGGTGAGCAATGCCGGCAGCGATGAGCCGGCGGTGCGCTTCAGCGGGCAGTATGTGTTGCACCGGTGAGCCTGCGCTTGTGTGGATGGCACCGGCTACGCCGGTATCGCGGGGCAAGCCCGCTCCCACAGAGGCCATACTCACTCCCTGTGTAGGAGCGGCCTTGTGCCGCGATGGGCCGCAAAGCGGCCCCAATTTCTCAGCCCTTGATCGCCCCAGCCAGCTCAACCAACCCCTGCCGCCAGCCAGCAGCCTTCGGCAACGCCAGGAAAAACTCATTAAGCAATGACTCCCGGGCCGGATACCGAAACGCTTGCCCGTCCAGCCCGATCACCTCACCGCCAGCCCCTTCCAATACCCCCTGCGCCGCAGCCGTGTCCCACTGCGACGTCGGCGCCAGGCGCGGATAGCAATCGGCACTGCCCTCAGCCAGCAAGCAGAACTTCAGCGAGCTGCCGATATTGGCCAGCTCCAATTCCCCGACGGCGTCGCCCAGGCCGGCCAACAGCGCCTCCTGGGCCGGGCTGGTATGCCGACGGCTGGCAACCACGGTGAAGCGCTCACCGGCAGGCGGTGCGCTGCGCACCTTGATGGGCTGCGCAGCGTCGCCACCTTGTACACGCCAGGCACCCAATGCCCGGCCACCGAAGTAGCAGCGGCCATTGGTCGGCATTGCCACCACGCCAAACACCACTTCGCCGCGTTCGATCAGGGCAATGTTGACGGTGAACTCTTCGCTGCCGGCAATGAATTCCTTGGTGCCATCCAGTGGGTCGACCAGCCACCAGCGCTGCCAGCGCGCGCGCTCGGCCAGGGGGATGTCGCAGTCTTCTTCGGACAACACCGGAATATCCGGCGCCAGCGCCTGCAAGCCATCGGCGATGACGCGATGCGCAGCAAGGTCTGCAGCAGTCACCGGCGAATCATCGGCTTTGTTGGTCACCGCCACATCGGCGCGCCAGAACGGCAGAATCGCCTGGCCCGCCAGGTGCGCAAGCTTCACCGCTTCGTGCATCAAATGCAGATCGTTCATACGCTCAGTACCCCGCGCTGGATCAACAGGTCACGGGCCAGGTACAGCGCCGCCAAGGCACGGCCCTCCGAGAACTGCGGGTGCATGGCCAGGGCTGAAAGCTCGCGCAGGTTGACCTTGTCCACCCGCATCGGCTCAGGCTCGTCGCCCTCCAGATGCTCTTCGTACAAGTCAGTGGCCAGCACCACCTGGATTTTCTGGCTCATGTAACCGGGCGACAGCGAAAGCTCGGTCAGGTGCTCCAGTTGCCGCGCGCCAAAGCCGGCTTCTTCCTTGAGCTCGCGGTCAGCGGCGGCCAGCACGTCTTCACCGGGCTCGATCAACCCCTTGGGCAGCGACAGCTCGTATTCGTCGGTACCGCCGCAGTATTCCTCGACCAGCACCGCATGCTCGGCGTCGAGCATGGCGACGATCATCACCGCGCCATAACCGTTGCCGCGACCGACCAGGCGTTCGTAAGTACGCTCGACACCATTGGAGAAGCGCAACTGCACCGCCTCGACCCGGAACAGGTGGCTGCTGGCAACGATTTCGCGGCTGAGGACGGTGGGTTTCTGGCGCATGGTGCGGCTCCTTGGCGTGAACGGGTTACTATACCGTGGCTTGCCGACTGATCGAGAGTTTCCCATGCCCGTTCTTCCGTGGTCTGCCATCGACACTGTCCTGCTGGACATGGACGGCACCCTGCTCGACCTGCACTACGACAACCGCTTCTGGCTCGAACACCTGCCGCAACGCTATGCCGAGCTGCATGGGGTCAGCCGCGCCATGGCCGAGCTGGAGCTGCAGCCGCTGTTCGAGCGCCATGCCGGCACGCTGAACTGGTACTGCCTGGACTTCTGGAGCACCGAGCTGCGCCTGCCGATCCGTGAGCTCAAGCAGGAAATCGCCGACCTGATCGCCTTGCGCCCAGACGCCGACACCTTTCTGGCCGCCATCCGCCAGGCCGGCAAGCGCGTGGTGATGATCACCAACGCCCACCGCGATTCGCTGTCGCTCAAGCTTGAGCGGGTGGAGCTGGCGCCGTATTTCGAGCGGCTGATCAGTTCCCACGACTATGGCTACCCCAAAGAGAGCCCGCACTTCTGGGATGCGCTGCACGCCGACATCGGCTTCGACCCGGCGCGCAGCCTGTTCATCGATGACACCCTGGCCATCCTGCGCAGCGCGCAGCGGTTTGGCGTGGGGCATCTGCTGGCCGTGCGCCAGCCGGACAGCAAGGCACAGCCGCGCGATACCCAGGAGTTTGCGGCGGTGGAAGATTACCGGGAGTTGTTGGTGGGGCTGTAGTGCCCTATCGCAGCATTCAGGGGTGCCTGTGGAAAACTCCATGATGCTGCGCAAGCCAGCTCCGGCCAAATAAACCAGTAAGCAGCGCGGTCTTGTGTAGGAGCGGCCTTGTGCCGCGAAAGGGCTGCGAAGCAGCCCCAGCGATTCTGCATGGTGCTCGGATC